>JBFEXG010000090.1:0-8708 GCA_041546005.1 Paracoccaceae bacterium | reverse complement strand
GCAGGAAGATGGCGTTGTGTATAACGCCCGCGACATGGCAGTGCTGCGGGCCTCCTTGAACGAGGCTCAGGTGGTCTTGGCCTCGGCCACGCCAAGCCTTGAGAGCTGGGCCAATGTCGAGGCGGGCAAATACCGCAAGCTCGAGCTGACCAGCCGCTTTGGTGCGGCGGTGATGCCCAAGATGAGCGCCATTGATATGAGGGTTGAGGATGTGCCCTCGGGCCGCTGGGTTTCTCCTTCATTGCAGTCAGCGATCACCGATCGGATAGAGAAGGGCGAACAATCGCTCATCTTCCTCAATCGGCGTGGTTATGCGCCGGTCACGCTCTGCCGGGCCTGTGGCCACCAGATCGGCTGCGATCATTGCGATGCGCGAATGGTCGAGCACCGTTTTCTCAAGCGCCTCGTCTGCCACCAGTGCGGCGAGACCAAGCCGATGCCCGCCGCCTGCCCCTCTTGCGGGGTCGAGGGCAAGCTCGCGCCGGTGGGGCCGGGGGTCGAGCGGATGGCCGAAGAGGTGGCGGCGGTCTTTCCAGAGGCGCGGGTCACGGTCCTGTCGTCCGACCTTTTCGGCTCGGCGCGGGCGTTGAAGGAGACCATCGCCTCGATTGCCGAGGGCGGGACCGACATCATCATCGGCACCCAGCTTGTCGCCAAGGGGCACAACTTTCCGCTTCTGACGCTCGTCGGCGTGATCGACGCCGATTTGGGCCTGCAAGGCTCCGACCTGCGCGCCGCCGAGCGGACCTTTCAACTGATGCGGCAAGTTGCAGGTCGCGCAGGGCGGGCCGAGACACCGGGCGAGGCGCTTCTGCAAACCTATCAGCCCGAGCATCCGGTGATCCGGGCGATCTTGTCGGGCGATGAAGAGGGGTTCTGGTCTGCCGAGGCGGCCGGGCGCAAGGCGGCGGGGGTGCCGCCCTATGGCCGGATGGCCGGGATCGTCCTGTCGAGCCCGAATGTGCAGGAGGTCTTCGATCTTGGCGCCGAAATGGTCCGCCGGATCGAACCCCTGCGCCGGATCGGGGCCGAGGTTTATGGCCCCGCGCCTGCGCCCATCGCCCGCATTCGGGGGCGGCATCGGGTACGGCTTCTTGTGAAAGCGGACAAGACCGCACCCATTCAGGCGGCCTTGGCGGAATGGGTCGGACAGTTCAAACTGCCCTCGAATCTGCGGCTGACCATCGATATTGATCCGCAGAGTTTCTATTGAGGTGGTTCGATGCGTGCGATTGTGATCGGGGCGGGGCCATCGGGGCTCGCCGCTGCGGCCTGTCTGAAGCGGGCAGGTTTTACCCCTGAGATTCTCGATGCCGGCAAGAAGACCGGCGACAGCTGGCGGCGGCACTATGACCGGCTGCACCTTCATACCTCGCGGGGGCGCTCTGGCCTGCCTGGCCTTTCGATGCCCAAGGGGCCGCGCTATCCCGCGCGCGACGAGGTGGTGGAGTATCTCGAATCCTATGTCGAGCATTTCGACCTGCGCCCGCAGTTTGGCTGCGCGGTCAAAACGGTCCGGCCGAGCAATTCCGGCTGGCGCGTGACCCATGCCAAAGGCGCCTCAGAAGCGCCGGTTGTCGTCTTCGCGACCGGCCTCAGCGGTGCGGCCTACGTTCCTGAATTCGAGGGTCTGGCCGATTTCGGCGGCGACTGGATCCATTCCTCGGCCTACAAGACCGCCGCACCCTTCGCAGGGAAGAAGGTCTTGGTAGTGGGCTTTGGCAACACCGCGGGCGATGTGGCGCTTGATCTTGCCGAGGCGGGAGTCAGGGTCGATATGGCTGTGCGCGGGCCGGTGAACCTTTTGCCGAAAGAACTTTTCGGGATTCCGGTGACCTCGCTCGGTATCCTGCGCAAGATCCTGCCCTATAAGGTCGTCGATGCGCTGACGGCGCCGGTCCTGTGGCTCAAACTCGGTCGGAATGAGGATTACGGGCTCAAGTCAATGGGCAAAGGCCCAAACGCCCAAGTGATCGAGGACGGCCGCATTCCAATGATCGACGTGGGGGCTTTGGCTGAAATCAAGAGAGGCCGGATCGGGATCAGGCCTGGCCCCGAGCGTTTTTCGGCCGGCACCTGCCATTTCGCGGGCGGCTCGTCCGCCCCCTATGACGCGGTGATCTTTGCGACCGGCTACAGGGTCGATCTACGGCCGATCCTTGGGCCGATGCCCGATGTGCTGGATGCGGCCGGCAGGCCGCTCGTTTCGGGTGGCAGAACTGCGGCGCGGGGGCTCTATTTCTGCTCTTACTATGTCTCGCCGGATGGCCAACTGCGTCAGTCGGGGTTGGATGCCGAGGCCATCGCTGCCGATGCTGTCGTCGCCGCGCGGGGGCGCCAACTCACCTGACGCTGATCGATCAGCACGTCGGCAATCATTCCGCCGACCCAGAACGAAGTCAGGGCGGCCCAGGCTGTGCCGGTGAAAATCGAGCTCGCGGTGACGCCCGCGCCAATGGCGCAGCCACCGGCGAGCATCCCGCCAAAGCCCATGAGGGCTGCGCCGGTCATGGCGCGGCGCATATTGGCTTCGCCCTCAAATCCCTGGAACTTGAATTCCTTGGAAAGAATGGAGGAGACGAAGGCGCCGATGAAAACGCCGGGGACAAGACCGATGTCGAACTCGAGAACGGCATTGCGATCAAGGAAATACATGAGCGTATGGGCCGAAGGGCCTGTGAACGTCGCGCTCTCGATGGGCATCGGCTCGAAGGAGATGCGGGCCAAGGCCGAGGTCAACGCCCAACCAAGCGCGACCGCGAAGCCAACGCCCGAGGCGAAAATCAGCCGCGATGCACCAATCCTGTTGCGGCGCGAGATTTCAAGCGCGAGCAGTGCCGTGACGACGCCAAGGGCCAACCCTGCGTAGTCAGGCAAATGCAACGCTGCCAAGAGATCAATATTCCGGCCTCCCGGCGTGACCCAAAGGGCGGCGATCCAATCCCGTAGCGGCGAGAGCCAGCCACCGATGGTCATCTGCGCGACCACCGCAAAGATCAGACCCGAAACCACCGACCTGAGATTGCCCGTGGCCGCAAGGACCAAGAGCCGCCCCGAACACCCTCGGGCCAAAACCATGCCAACCCCGAACATCAGCCCGCCAATGATGGCGCCCGACCAGCTGCCGGCCACGGCCATCATTCGGGCGTCCTGCACGTTGATGAGACCCATAAGATTGGCCGCCTGAACCCAGACAACGGCGGTTGAGAAGGTTAGGAGCCAGACAGCGACGCTGGGGCCGAGCTTGCGGCGGGCGAATTCGACGGTCGCAGCCCGCAGGCAAAAGCGCGAACGCTGCGCCGCGACACCGAACGTGATGCCGGTTGCGGCGCCCATGAGCATAGAAACGGGCGCTTCGCCCAGCCAGTCGACAATATCAATAAGCGTCATCTTCGCCTCGGAATCGGTTTGAAGCCGATATGCCAGACCGGCGCCGATCCGACATTGATATAGATCATAATATAACAATGTGTTTTCGCCTCGCCTGCGGAAAGAAAACGGCGTAATCGGCGTGCATGAGCTCGACCGTCCCTCTTCAGAACGCCGCGCAGATGCCTTTCTGGCGTCGGCCGATCACGCTTCTTTTCCTCATGGCAGCGGCGATGCCGGTGGCGTTTTCAACATGGTCGGCGCTTCTCAACAACTTTGTCATCGAGGTTGCGGATTTCGACGGCTCGGATATCGGCTGGCTGCACACGGTGCGCGAGATTCCGGGCTTTCTGGCCATCGGCGTTATCGCGATCCTGATGTTCATGCGCGAGCAGGTTCTGGGAACCGTGGCTCTGGCCCTTCTCGGCGCGGCGACGGCCATTACGGCATGGTTCCCGTATATGGGCGGGCTTTTGACGATCACGATGCTCTCGTCGATCGGGTTTCACTATTACGAGACGGTCAATCAATCACTGCAGCTTCAGTGGATCGACAGGCAGCGCGCACCGCAGACGATCGGCTGGATTATGGCGGCCGGATCGGGGGCGACGCTGGTTGCCTATATCCTCATCGTCCTGAGTTGGAAGACCTTTGATCTGTCCTACAATTTCGTGTTTCTCGCCTCGGGTGGCTTTACCTTCCTCGTCGCGATCTTCTGCATGGTAGCCTATCCGCAATACGAAGCCCCGAACCCGCAACTCAAGAAAATGGTGCTGCGCAAGCGCTACTGGCTCTATTACGCGATGCAGTTCATGGCCGGCGCGCGGCGTCAGATCTTTGTGGTCTTCGCCGGTTTCATGATGGTCGAGAAATTCGGTTTCGAAGTGCATCAGGTGACAGGGCTGTTCCTGATCAACCTTGTGGCCAACATGTTTTTTGCGCCGCTTATGGGGCGGTTTGTGGCGGCCTATGGCGAGCGGCGGGCGCTCTTGATCGAATACACTGGTCTGGTTTGCGTCTTCTTGGCCTATGGCGGGATCTATTGGTTCGGCTGGGGCGTGTTGATCGCCTCGGTGCTCTATGTGCTCGATCACCTGTTCTTTGCCATGGCGCTGGCGCTCAAGACCTATTTCCAAAAGATCGCCGATCCGGCCGACATCGCGCCGACCGCGGCTGTTGCCTTCACCATCAATCATATCGCTGCAGTGTTCCTGCCGGCGGTTCTCGGCTATCTCTGGCTCGTCTCGCCTTCGGCGGTGTTCCTCCTCGCGGCGGCGATGGCCTCGGTGTCGTTCATGCTTGCGCTTCTCATCCCGCGTCATCCCAGCCCGGGCAACGAGACCATCTTTTCCAACCCGCTCCTGAAGGCGGCAGAATAATTCCGATCGGAGAGCTGACATGCTGACCTATTCCGCAATTGCCAAGATCGCTGATCCCGATGCCGCCGACCGGCTCGCGCTGGCTTGCGAAGGGCTTGAGCCAGAACCCACAGGGGTTGGCACTTTTGAGATCGAAGATGGCTCGGGGCTTTGGGAGGTGGCCGCCTATTTCGTCGAGCCGCCTGATCTTGCCGCCCTTGCCCTGCTGGCCAAGATCCACGGCGCGCAGGATTTCATAGTGTCCGAAGTCCCGGATCAGGATTGGGTTGCCAAGGTGCGGCGCGATCTCGCGCCGGTCGAGGCGGGGCGCTTCTTTGTCTATGGCAGCCACGACGCGGACAAGCTCCCCGAGGATCGGATCGGCCTACTTATCGACGCGGCGATGGCCTTTGGTACTGGTCACCACGGCACCACGCTTGGCTGTCTGCGCGCGCTCGACCGGCTGATCGATCGGGGCTTTGTGGCCCAGAATACGGCCGACATCGGCTGTGGCACGGCTGTTTTGGCGATGGCGGCGGCGCGGGTTTTCCCAAATCGCGTTTTGGCGTCCGACATTGATGCCGTTGCGGTCGAGGTGGCCGAGACCAATGTGCGCCTCAATGGCCTAGAGGACCGCGTGATCTGTCTTGAGGCCGCCGGTTTCGACAATGACGCCCTGCACGCCGCCGCGCCTTTCGATCTGGTCTTTGCCAATATCCTGAAAGGCCCCCTCATCGCCTTGGCGCCCGATATGGCCGCACATCTTGCGTCGGGGGGATTCGCGATTCTTTCGGGGATTCTTAACGAACAAGCGGAAGGCGTCATCGACGTTTATTCACGCCACGGCTTCAATCTTGTCGAGCGCCAGGAGATTGTTGACTGGTCGACACTAACCCTACAGCGAATGTGACGATCCGAACATCGGATTGGGCGGAATCGTTCTTTTCCAAGAGGGCCGCCACAAAGATGCCATATTTCAGGGCAAGGTTTGCCTCGTGAGGTGGGGGCCTTGCGTACGGGTCTAGTCATGGCAAGCGCCGAAACCGATTTTAGCAAGCGCCTTGAGCACATCGCTGCTCGTCGCGGCGGCATGAAGCACGGCATCCAGTATCAGGTCAAAGAAGACGGGACCGTCGTTGCAACCCATCGGCGTTCGCGGTCCGGCTTTCCTGTCGGCAGCCTTCTCACGCTCGTGGTCGGCGGTATCCTTTTCAAGGCGTTCCTGTTCATGAGCCTTGGCGAAGCCACCTATAATCAGCGTGTGTCCATTCTGGAGAGTGGTACGCCGGTCGAGATGGTGGGCGCTTTCGTCATGAAGGCCGATCCTGCGACGCTTTGGATCGTCGAACAGATCGAATCTCTTCTGCCGTAATTCCCTCGGTCATATCGGCAAAAGAAAAGGCCGCGTCCGGTAACCGGGCGCGGCCTTGTTCGTGAGTGGGTTCTGATTAGAACCGAACGCCGCGGGCGGCGATTTCTTCGATGTCGCCACGGCACAGGCCGATGTCTTCCAGCTCGCGGGCCGACAGACGCGACAGAGCGTTGCGGGTCATGCGGGCTTCGTTCCAAGCGGAGAACGTGGCGCCCATGTTGAAGACGGCAGAGATGATGCGGTTCGCGATGGCCGGAGCGGCGGCGCGGGAGGTGTCGATGGCGACCATGGTCGTATTCCTTGTTTCGGGGCTGCTGCGGTGCAGCGAAAAAATCTTGATAGCCGGCACATAGAGATGGCAAATCCACATTTCCAGTGATGTTTTTGCATAGGTCCTATGCAAAGGCATCATGGGTTTGAAATGTATGCTAAGCGCCTATAATAAAAGGTATAGAGCGTTTTCCTGGATGTCGCTTGGGTGCTTCGAAATGGCGATTTCCGACTGGAATTGTGGCTTTTCTGCGGCGCGGCATGATTGAAACCTTCTTGGCGTTTGTTCTCTTTTTGTGCTAATTGCGTGCAAAGAGACCAAGAACAGGGGCGAGCATGAGGGTCATCGGCATCGATCCGGGCCTTCGAAACATGGGCTGGGGAATCATCGACGTGGATGGTTCGCGGCTGTCCCATGTGGCGAACGGCACCTGCAAATCCGACGGGAGCGCCGATTTGGCCGAGCGTCTTCTCGACCTTTATTCACAGCTTAGCGCCGTGTTTGGCACCTACCGCCCAGATGCGGCAGCGGTCGAGCAGACTTTCGTCAACAAAGACGCGGTCGCGACCCTCAAACTCGGTCAGGCTCGGGGTATTGCGCTCCTTGTTCCGGCGCAGGCGGGGCTTGCTGTCGGGGAATATTTGCCGAACGCGGTCAAGAAGGCGGTGGTCGGCGTCGGCCATGCCGACAAGCGCCAGATCGACCATATGGTGCGGCTGCAGTTGCCCGGCGTGAAGATCGCCGGGCCAGACGCCGCCGATGCGCTCGCCATCGCCATCTGTCATGCGCATCACTGCCAGTCCGCTAGGCACCTCGCCCGCGCAGTTCAGAGGGCTGCGTCATGATCGGCAAGATCTCCGGCCGCCTCGACTATCGCGCCGCCGACCATGTGCTGATCGACGTGCGCGGGGTGGGATATCTTGTCTATGTTTCCGACCGGACGATGGCCGCGCTGCCACCCGTGGGCGAGGCGGTGGCGCTCTACACCGATCTCCTCGTGCGCGAAGACCTGTTGCAGCTTTTCGGCTTCACCACCCTTGTCGAGAAGGAATGGCACCGGCTCCTGATGGGCGTGCAAGGCATCGGCGCCAAAGCATCAACCGCGATCCTTGGGGCGCTGGGCGCCGACGGGGTGAGCCGCGCGATTGCGCTCGGCGACTGGAACGCCATCGCCAAGGCCAAGGGCGTCGGTCCCAAGACGGCACAGCGGGTGGTGATCGAGTTGAAGGACAAGGCCCCCGCCGTCATGGCGATGGGTGGCACGTTGGCCAAGGCAGTGGAGGGCGACGACGAGGTGATCGAGCCCGCCCGCCCCAAACGCGCCCCCGCGCCCAAGGCCAGCATGGCCCAGCCCGAAGCCCTCTCGGCCCTTGCCAACCTCGGCTATGCCCCCGGCGAGGCGGCGAGCGCCGTGGCCGAAGCCCTCGGCCAAGACCCCGAGGCCGACACCTCGCGCCTTATTCGCGCTGCCTTGAAGCTTCTGGCGCCGAAGGGGTAGGGGTAGGACATGACCGAGCCCGATCCCACCCTGCGCCCTGACCGCCGCCCCGAGGACGCAGATCGCGCCCTGAGGCCGCAGACCCTTGAGGAATTCATCGGTCAGGCCGAGGCGCGGGCGAACCTGAGGGTGTTCATCGACAGCGCCCGAATGCGCGGCGAGGCGATGGATCACACGCTGTTTCACGGGCCGCCGGGCCTTGGCAAAACAACGCTGGCGCAGATCATGGCGCGCGAATTGGGCGTGAATTTCCGCATGACCTCGGGGCCGGTGCTCGCCAAGGCGGGCGATCTGGCGGCGATCCTGACGAACCTCGAGGCGCGCGATGTTTTGTTCATCGACGAGATTCACCGCCTCAATCCGGCGGTAGAAGAGGTGCTCTATCCCGCGCTCGAGGATTTCGAGCTGGATCTCGTCATCGGCGAGGGGCCGGCAGCGCGGACGGTGCGGATCGAGCTTCAGCCCTTCACTCTCGTCGGCGCCACCACCCGCCTCGGCCTTCTGACCACGCCCCTGCGTGACCGTTTCGGCATCCCGACGCGGCTTCTGTTCTACAATGAGGACGAGTTGCACGAGATCGTCACCCGCGGCGCCCGCCTGATGGGCACGCCCGCCGAAGACGACGGCGCGCGCGAGATCGCTCGCCGCGCCCGTGGTACGCCGCGCATCGCGGGGCGGCTTTTGCGCCGTGTGGTCGATTTTGCGCTGGTCGAGGGCGATGGCCGCGTGACCCGCGCCATTGCGGATAGGGCGCTGACCCGACTTGGTGTCGATTACCTTGGCCTCGACGGGGCCGACCGGCGCTATCTGAGCCTTATCGCAGAAAGCTATGGTGGCGGG
>JBFEXG010000062.1:0-10526 GCA_041546005.1 Paracoccaceae bacterium | reverse complement strand
GCGATTTCAAACTCTTCGTCGTCGCGCGCGAGCTTGTAGGCGCGTTCGCCGTCGATCTTCACCGCCGAGAACTTGGGCGGAACCTGCATGATGTCGCCGACAAAGGCGCCGAGGGCGGCTTTGATCTGGTCATCGCTCGGGCGGGAAGCAGATTGGGCGATCACTGCACCTTCGGCATCATCGGTATTCGTGGCTTCGCCGAGTTTGACCATGAAAGAATAGGCCTTGAGGCTGTCGGTCACGAAGGGAACGGTTTTGGTCGCCTCGCCCAGCGCCACGGCCAGAACGCCGGTCGCTTCGGGATCGAGGGTGCCAGCATGGCCAGCCTTCTTGGCGTCTAGCGCCCAGCGCACCTTGTTGACCACCGCCGTCGAGGTGATGCCCGCCGGTTTATCGACGATCAGCCAGCCCGAGATATCGCGGCCCTTGCGCTTGCCCATAGTTCGCTCCGTTTGCGTGAGTGGCGCTGCTAGCCGAAGGGGGCGGGCGCGGTCAACCTATTCCAGCACGCCGACCATCGGCCCCATGCGGAAACCGATGTCGGCGCGGCCGAGCGAGGGCGCATAGAGCCGCGAGACGCGTCCATCGAAATAGAGCGCCTGCGGCAGGCCAAGGTAATCGCGGAAAAAGCTGGCGAAGAGGTGGAAATTCACTGGCGTGTCGGACATGACAAAAACCGCCTCGCTGCCGTCGGCGCTCGTACCAACGCCATTGCGGATCAGGCGCGAGGTTCCTTCCGGAAGAAACCGAGGGTGCAGATTGCCGTCGATCACCAGCATCGGCCCCGACTGGGTGGCATAGGCGCAGTCGGGCACCTCATCTTTGAAGGCCAGCGTTTCGATCACCCGCGCGGTCGACGAACCGATGCAGAGGACGCCGTTCGGCAGAAGCCCAAAATTTCCGGGGCCGGCCTGTGTCACCAGCCACATCTTCTCTTCGCCATTCTCGAGGTAATAGCCCACGGGGCGCAGATCGTCGTGATACATCCCCGCGTTCATCGCAAAGGCGAGGGCGCGGCCGGTTTGCGCCTCGACGCGCGAGAAATCGCCGAGCGGCGCTCCATCCTCGCTGGAATGGAAAAGCCTTAGGTCATCCTTCGCTGGATCAACGCGGCAGAGCGAAAAGCGGGCATCCTGCCATTCAACCTGCTCGCAGGTGAGGGCAGCGGCCGGTCCTGCCAGAAGCATCAGCAGGGCAGCAAGGCGGAACATCAGTCGTCGAGATCCTGCCGCACGTGTTCGTCGGCGAAGAGGCGGCGGGCCTCATCCATCTTGTCGAACGTTTCGTCGATCTCGAACCGAAGATCGGGCGCGAATTTCAGGGTCATACCCTTGGTGACAAGGTGCCGGATCTCGGCCTTGTTGCGACGAAGCGCGGCGAGGGCCTCTTCTTTGCCCTGTCCACCAAGCGGTAGGACATAGGCGGTCGCATGTTTGAGGTCGGGGGAACAACTCACCTCGCCCACGGTGATCGACATCCGCGACAGCTCGGGGTCATGGATGTCCCCGCGCGTGAGGACATCGGAAAGTGCACGCCGGATCACTTCGCCAACGCGAAGCTGCCGCTGAGAGGGGCCGGAGCCCATTGAGAACCGGTTCTTTGCCATGCGCTGCACATAAGCCGGTTCCTTCCTCTTGCCAAGCGAGGCTTTGGAGTGCAGGCAGGGACTTGCCAAAAATTGCGGAGACTTCAGATGTCGCAGACACCGGGAATCGTGGTTACAGGCGCCTCGGGGCGCATGGGGCAGATGCTGATCCGCACGATCAGTGAGTCGGATGCCTGCCACCTGGTTGGCGCGGTCGAGCGCAAAGGCCACGCTTGGGTTGGCCGCGATGTGGGCGAGGCGATGGGCGGTGCGCCGCTCGGCGTGGTCGTCACCGACGATGCCATTGAGGCCTTCGCCAAGGCGCAGGCAGTGATCGATTTCACCGCACCCGCAGCGACCGTCGAATTCGCTGGCCTCGCCGCACAAGCCCGCGCCGTTCATGTGATTGGCACCACGGGCCTCAGCGGGACCGACCTTGCCGCCATCAACGCCGCCGCCCGTCATGCGGTGATCGTCCGCGCTGGGAATATGTCTCTTGGCGTCAACCTCCTGACCCAGCTGACCAAGAAGGTCGCCGCGGCACTTGATGAGGATTTTGATATCGAGATCGTCGAGGCGCATCACAACAAGAAGGTCGATGCGCCCTCTGGAACGGCGCTGATGTTGGGCGAAGCCGCCGCCGAAGGGCGGGGCGTCGCGCTCGACGAGGTGTCTGACCGTGGCCGCGATGGCATCACCGGCGCGCGCAAGCGGGGCGACATTGGCTTTTCCGCCATCCGTGGTGGCGACATCGTGGGCGAGCATGACGTGATCTTCGCCGCCGCGGGCGAACGGATCATCCTGCGCCATGTGGCAACGGATCGGGCGGTTTTCGCCCGTGGTGCGCTCAAGGCCGCGCTTTGGGGGCAGAACAAGACGCCGGGCGAATACGATATGGTCGACGTTCTGGGACTTTGAGCCCCTAGAAATCGATCGCGATGCCCTTCTTTTCCCAATCGCCATAGCGCACGGGATCGGGCCCATCGCGCCCGCCAAGCTCGACGGGCCGCTCCGCTTCCTTCGCCTTTTTGCGCCGCTCGGCCGCTTCGGCCAGCGCGCGCTGGGCGGCGGGGGGCAGATTGGGATCAATGTCGGTCATGCTGGCGTTCCTTGTCCCGGATGATCGGGTGTTATAGGGCAAGAGCCATCAGCTCAAGAGGACCAGATGACCGAACCCGGACTAGCCGCCCGCCGAGCCGCCCATGATCTTGTCGATCAGGTGACGATCGAGGGCCTTCTCTTGTCCGAGGCTCTGGCCACCGGCACGCTTGCGCGCCTTGCCCCCGAAGATCGCGCCCGCGCCCAAAGGCTGGCCCTACAAACCCTGCGCGGCATGGATCGCGCCGACCGGATGCTCAAGCCCTTCCTGCAAAAGCGTCCGCCGCTGACTGTCCGAAATGTCCTTCGCATGGGGACGATCGAGATCTGGGCGGGCGAGGCGCCGCATGGGGTCGTGAATGCCTGTGTGAGCATCGTCGGGCAGGACCAGCGCACCCAAGGCATGAAGGGGCTGGTGAATGCCGTGCTTCGCCGGATTTCCGAAGAGCGCCCCGGCGCTTGGGATCGTCTGCCAGTGCCGCGCCTGCCTGACTGGCTCAGGGGGCCGATGATTGAGGCTTGGGGCAAGCCGACGGTGGAAGGCATGGAAGCTGCCCATTTTGCGGGCGCATCTTTGGACCTGACCGCGAAGAGCGATCCCGAGCCGGTCGCAAAAGCTGTTGGCGGTGTCGTCCTGCCGACAGGCTCGGTGCGTATTCAGGGATCGGCGCAGGTTTCCGCTCTGCCAGGCTACGCAGAAGGCGACTGGTGGGTGCAGGATGCTGCCGCGGCCCTTCCGGCGAGGGTTCTGGCCCCGAAGAAGGGCGAGAGAATCCTTGATCTCTGCGCCGCGCCGGGGGGCAAAACGATGCAGCTCGCCGCAGCTGGGGCGAAAGTGACCGCGCTCGATCTGTCCGAACGGCGGCTCGAGCGGGTCACGGAAAACCTTGTTCGCACCGGCCTTGAGGCTGAGGTCGTGGCTGGCGATGCGCTGGAGTTTGACGAGGGCGGCTGGGACGCGATCCTGCTTGATGCGCCATGTTCCGCCACCGGCACGATCCGCCGCCATCCTGATCTGCCATATGCCAAGGATGGCAGCGAATTCGGGGCCCTGATCGACCTTCAGGCCGAGATGATCGACCACGCGCTCACCCTCTTGAGACCTGGCGGACGGCTCCTTTTCTGCACCTGTTCGCTCCTTCCCGACGAAGGCGAAGTGCAAGCCGACGAAGCCCTTGCGCGGCATCCGGGCCTAGAAGCTGATCCCGATGCGCTGGCCATCGAAGGCGTTGATCCGGCGTGGATCACCGCTGAGGGCGGCCTTCGGCTGCGGCCCGACTACTGGTCTGAGCTTGGCGGCATGGACGGCTTTTACATGATCCTGTTGCGAAAGCCTGCGTGACTTGAACCGCCGGCGTCCCTATCATGCCGGCAAAAGACGCAAGCAAGACGCAGCAGAGGCAGTACGATTTGGCCAGACCGCAGACATGGCGTGCCCGGCAGACGGCATTCATGCACCGTTGGCACGCCCGCCGTGCCTCGCGCGCCAAGCTGCCTACAGGCTTTGTCTCACAACCCGAACCGCGCTCGATCGGCCTCTATGCCAAGGGTCGCCAGCTGATTGCCGGCAATTTCCTTTTTTCCGGCTACCTGATCGAAGCGCCTGGAGAATCGATCTGGAGCATCGGCGCCGAAGCCCCGCATGTGATTGACGAGTTGCAGGGGTGTGGCTGGCTCGATGATTTGGCGGCCGTCGGAGATTCCAAGGCGCGCACGCGGGCGCAGGCTTGGGTGTATGAGTGGATTGATCTTTACGGCAACGGCACAGGCCCCGGCTGGACGCCGGACCTCACCGGCCGCCGTCTGATCCGCTGGATCAACCACGGGTTTCTGATCCTGCGTGGCAAGGATCGCGAAGCGACCGACCGTTTCTTTCTCTCGCTGGCCCGCCAGACCCTCTTCCTCTCGCGCCGCTGGAAGACGGCCCGCCCCGGTCTTCCTCGATTCGAAGCGCTGACCGGGATGATTTACGCGGGCCTCTCTCTTGAGGGAATGTCGGGCCATGTCGAGCAGGCGATTGCCGCGCTCGAGGAAGATTGCCGGACACAGGTTGATGCCCAAGGCGGCATCCCGACCCGCAATCCTGAAGAGCTTCTCGACGTGTTCACGCTGCTCACTTGGGCGGCGCAGGCGCTGAACGAATCTGATCGCCATCCGCCCGAGGCGCTGATCTCGGCCATCTCGCGGATCGCGCCCACATTGCGCGCGCTCCGGCATACCGACGGCGGGCTGGCGCGCTTTCACGGCGGCGGGCGCGGCATCGAGGGGCGTCTGGATCACGCATTGGCTTCGTCGGGCATCAAGACGAGACCGAGCGAAGGCTTGCATATGGGCTATGCTCGGCTTCAGGCGGGGCGCACGAATATCATCGTCGATGCTTCGCCGCCCCCCAAGGGCGAAGCGAGCTACGACGCCCATGCCTCGACCCTCGCGTTCGAGCTGACCTCGGGGCGGCGGCCGGTGATCGTCAATTGCGGTTCGGGGCGCAGCTTTGGCGCCGAATGGCGGCGCGCGGGCCGCGCAACGGGGAGCCACTCCACCTTGGCGCTCGACGGCTATTCCTCGTCGCGGTTGGGTGCGCCGAGCCGCCTCGACGGATTGAGGGGCGAGCTTCTGGCGGATACACCAACCAAGGTTCCGGTGGAATTCAGCGCACTCGACGATGGAACCCGTCTCGAGGTGGCGCATGACGGCTACCGGCGCACCCACGGCCTTACCCATGCGCGCATCTTCGATCTGATATCGGATGGTCGCGGCCTCGCGGGAGAAGAGCTATTGGCAACCCTGTCAGACGCCGATCAGCTTCGGTTTGATCGGGCGATGGACCGCGCGGGCCTTCAGGGGATCGCCTTTTCGCTGCGGTTCCACCTTCATCCCGAGGCAGAGCCGCAGGTAGACCTTGGCGGCGCGGCGATTTCCCTCACACTGAAAAGCGGTGAAATCTGGGTCTTCCGCCACGACGGAACCGCGGAAATGACCCTCGAACCTTCAGTTTATCTCGAAAACGGGCGGCTCAAACCGCGTGCGACACAACAGATCGTTTTATCTGGCCGCACGATGTCATATGCGACCCGTGTTCGCTGGTCTCTGACCAAGGCTCAGGATACGCCCAATGCTCTCCGGGATCTTGTGGAAGACGATGCTGCGGACATTGATCAGGACTGAACCGAGGATCCCATGACCGAACCGCTCCCCATCCGCCGCGCCCTTCTTTCCGTTTCCGACAAGACCGGACTTATCGATCTGGCAAAGGCGCTCGATGCGCGGGGGGTCGAGCTTCTGTCGACCGGTGGTTCGGCCAAGGCGCTTCGCGAGGCGGGGCTGAAGGTCAAGGATGTGTCTGAAGTCACCGGTTTCCCCGAGATGATGGACGGCCGCGTGAAAACGCTTCATCCCAAGGTCCACGGCGGCCTTCTGGCGCTGCGCGACGATGCGGGCCACCTTCAGGCGATGACAGAGCACGGCATCGCGCCGATCGACCTGCTTGTCGTCAACCTTTATCCCTTCGAGGCCACCGTTGCCGCAGGTGCCGACTATGACACCTGCATCGAAAACATTGATATCGGCGGTCCGGCGATGATCCGGGCGGCGGCTAAGAACCACGCTTTCGTGACCGTCGTGACCGATGTCGAGGACTATGAGCGGCTCATTGGCGACATGGATCAGCACAACGGCGCGACCTGCCGAAAATTCCGCAAGAAGCTCGCCCAGATCGCCTATGCCCGCACCGCGGCCTATGACGCGGCGGTGAGCACATGGATGGCTGGCGCGATCGGCGTCGAAACCCCGCGTCGCCGGGCTTTTGCCGGCACGATCGCCCAAACGCTGCGCTATGGTGAGAACCCACACCAGAAGGCCGCGTTCTATACTGATGGCTCGAACCGGCCCGGCGTTGCTACCGCAGTTCAGCATCAGGGCAAGGAGCTGAGCTACAACAATATCAACGACACCGACGCCGCCTTCGAGCTTGTATCGGAGTTCGATCCCGAAGACGGCCCCGCCTGCGCGATCATCAAACACGCCAACCCCTGCGGCGTGGCGCGCGGCAAAACCCTGCTCGAGGCCTATAAAGCCGCCTTCGATTGCGACCGCACCAGCGCCTTTGGCGGGATCGTCGCGCTGAATATGCCGCTCGACGCCGAAACCGCGCGCGAGATCACCGGCATCTTTACCGAGGTGGTGATCGCCCCCGGCGCGAGCGACGAGGCCAAGGAAATCTTCGCCGCCAAGAAGAACCTGCGCCTTCTGACCACCGACAGCCTGCCCAACCCGCAGGAGGCCGGCCTTGCGATCCGTCAGGTTTCCGGCGGCCTGCTCGTGCAGGACAAGGACAATGGATACGTCGATCTGACCGACCTCAAGGTCGTGACCAAGAAAGCGCCGACCGACGAGCAGATGGCCGATCTCCTCTTCGCGTGGAAGGTTGCCAAGCACGTCAAATCCAACGCCATCGTCTACGCTAAAGCCGGCGCCACCGTGGGTGTGGGGGCTGGCCAGATGAGCCGCCTCGATTCCGCGCTGATCGCTGCCAAGAAAGCCGAACGTATGGCCGAGGCGCTGGGCCTGCCCGAGCCGCTGACCAAGGGATCGGCCGTGGCCTCCGACGCCTTCTTCCCCTTTGCCGACGGCCTTCTCGAAGCCGCCGCCGCCGGGGCGACCTGCGTGATCCAGCCGGGCGGTTCGATGCGCGATGACGAGGTGATCGCTGCGGCCGACGAGGCGGGCATCGCTATGGTTTTCACCGGAATGCGCCACTTCCGCCACTGACGAGAAAGGACCACCCATGCGCCTGACCTATTGGACCGGTTTCTGGGTGTTCCTGCTCGACCAGCTGTCGAAATATCTGGTCGTTCATTCGCTCGATCTGGCGAATGTGGGGCGGATCGAGGTTCTCCCGCCTTTCCTCGTCTTTCGCATGGCGTGGAATACAGGGGTCAATTTTGGGCTGCTCTCCGGCGCGGATATGCGCTGGGTTCTGATTGCCGTCGCTCTGGTGATCACCGCCGCCGTTTTGATCTGGGTCGGGCGCGAAGGCGGCAACCGCTGGATGCAGATCGGCGCGGGCCTTTTGGTGGGCGGCGCCCTTGGCAACGTGATTGACCGGATCATCTACGGCGCTGTGGCCGATTTCCTCAACATGTCCTGCTGCGGCATCGATAATCCCTACGCCTTCAACCTCGCGGATGCGGCAATCTTTCTCGGGGCTGTCCTACTGGTAATCTTCGGCGGCAAGGATCAATCCTCCCGAAGCGATAAGACCGCGTGACGTGGCGGGGGTGACACGCTAAACAGGGTCCAGGCTACCTTTGGGGGGAAGGCATGCGCGGAGCGAAAATCGCCCTGATGACACTGGTTGTGGTTGCTGCCTGCAGCCGCGCGCCGAATTCTGTGGATAAGGACGCCATCAATCAGGGTCCGGACGAGTTCTCGATCCTGCCGGCGCGTCCGCTTGAAATGCCGCAGAATTATTCTGCGCTTCCCGCGCCCACGCCAGGCGGCACGAACATCACTGATCCCGATCCGAAGGGCGACGCGATTGCCGCACTCGGTGGGCGTCCGTCGGCGGCCAGTGCCGGTGGCGTTCCCGCCTCCGATAGTGCGCTTGTGGCAGCTGCCTCGCGCTATGGCGTTCCCGCTGATATCCGCGCGGTTGTTGCGTCTGAAGATGCAGCGCTTCTGAAGCGCGCGACAGATGGCGGCTTCTTTGGCTTCATCACCCGAAGCTCCTATTTCAAAGTCTACGCCCAACAAGCGCTTGATGCTTTCGCCGAACTTCTGCGCTTCCGCGCTGCCGGTGTTCAGACCCCTTCGGCACCGCCCGCGAACTAGGCCCAGCAGCATTTAATCCCTCGCAGAATCGGCGGGGGCCATGCTACTGGTAGTGGTATGGCCCAGACCGACCTCAAGATGCGCCCGCGCCCGATTATCCGGCAGCTGGACGATGCCGCCGTCAACCGGATCGCGGCGGGCGAGGTCGTGGAGCGGCCAGCCTCGGCGGTCAAAGAGCTTGTCGAAAACGCGCTCGACGCGGGCGCAACGCGCATCGAGGTGGTGATCGCCGATGGCGGCAAGGCGCTGATCCGGGTGACAGACAATGGCTGTGGCATGACGCCGGACGACCTGCCGCTCGCCCTTTCGCGCCACGCGACCTCCAAGATCGACGGGTCTGACCTTCTCGATATCCGCTCCTTCGGTTTTCGCGGCGAAGCGCTGCCGTCGCTCGGCGCAGTCGGGCGACTGACCATCACCAGCCGCGCCGAGGGCGAAGAGGCCGCCGTGATCTCGGTTACGGGTGGCCGGATCGAGCCGGTGCGGCCTGCGGCCCTTTCCAGCGGCACGGTCGTCGAGCTGAAAGACCTGTTCTTCGCCACGCCCGCGCGGCTTAAATTCCTGCGGACGGATCGTGCTGAGGCACAGGCCGTGGCCGATGTGGTCCGCCGCCTTGCCATGGCTGAGCCGACTGTCGGTTTCGTCCTGCGCGACGCCTCGGGCGGCGAGGCGCGCGACGTGATCCGCCTCAACGCCGAACAGGGTGATTTTTTTGGCGCGACCGAGGCGCGGCTGGCCGAAATCTTGGGGCGCGAATTTGCCGACAACGCTGTGCCAGTTGACGCTCTGCGCGAGGGCGTGCGCCTCACCGGCTATGCCGCCCTGCCCACCTATTCGCGTGGCTCGGCGGTGACCCAGTTCCTTTTCGTCAACGGCCGCCCCGTGCGCGATAAGCTTCTGATCGGCGCCCTGCGTGCGGCCTATATGGATGTTCTGAGCCGCGATAGGCATCCCGCCGCAGCACTTTTCATCACCTGCGATCCGCAGCTTGTTGACGTCAACGTGCATCCCGCGAAATCCGAAGTCCGGTTCCGCGATCCGTCGCTCGTGCGGGGGCTCATCGTCTCGGGCCTGCGCCACGCACTCGCGGGGGCTGGCCACCGCGCCTCGACCACCGTTGGCGCAGCCACGCTCGATGCGCTGCGGCCCGAACCGGCCTCAGCGCGAATCTACCAGATGGACCGCCCCTCGCAGCTTGGCCGTGCCGCCGCCTATCAGGCGCAGACGCCCGGCTTTGCCGAGATGACCGCCCCTTCTGCGCGGTTCGAGCCTGCGCCAGCCGAGGCCGAGGCGAGCGAGGCGCTGCCCCTCGGTGCAGCACGGGCGCAGGTGCATGAGAATTATATCATCGCCCAGACCGAAACCGGCATCGTCATCGTCGATCAGCACGCGGCGCATGAGCGGCTGGTCTATGAGCGGCTCAAGGCACAATACGCCGAAAAAGGCATCGCCTCGCAGGCGCTTCTGATCCCCGATATCGTCGAAATGTCGCCCGCCGATGCGGGGCGGCTTCTCGATCTGGCGGACGATCTCGCCCATCTGGGTTTGGTGATCGAGCCTTTTGGCGGCGGCGCAATTGCTGTGCGCGAAACGCCCGCGATGCTGGGCGAGGTCGATGCCAAGGGGCTGTTGCGGGACATCCTCGACGAACTCTCGGAGCTTGAAGAAAGCGGCAATCTGCGTTCGCGGATCGATGCGATCCTGAGCCGTGTGGCCTGCCACGGCTCGATCCGATCCGGCCGCCGAATGCGCGCCGAAGAGATGAACGCGCTTCTGCGCGAGATGGAAGCGACGCCGCTCTCGGGCCAATGTAACCACGGGCGGCCGACCTATGTTGAGCTGAAGCTTTCCGATATTGAAAGGCTTTTCGGGCGGACATGATCCAGATTGGCGAGCAAAGCTATTCCTTCAGCGATCCCCTCGTGATCGTCGCGCTCGTCGGGGCGGGCGGGTTTCTTCTGGCGATCCTGCTTCTGCTGACCGTTCTCAAGCGGGCGGGTCGTTCCGCGGCTGT
>JBFEXG010000234.1:0-3938 GCA_041546005.1 Paracoccaceae bacterium | reverse complement strand
TCCTGCGGGGTCGTTTCGCGCTCGGGCACGCTGACCTACGAGGCGGTCAAGCAGACCACCGACATGGGTCTGGGGCAATCGTCGGCCGTGGGTATCGGCGGCGACCCGATCAAGGGCACCGAGCACATCGACGTCTTGGACATGTTCCTGGACGACGACGAGACCCAGTCGATCATCATGATCGGCGAGATCGGCGGATCGGCCGAAGAAGAAGCCGCCGAATTCCTCGCCGCCCAGCGCAAGAAGGGCCGCTGGAAGCCAACCGCCGGCTTCATCGCCGGCCGCACCGCCCCTCCGGGCCGCCGCATGGGCCACGCCGGCGCCATCGTTGCCGGCGGCAAGGGCGACGCCGAGAGCAAGATCGAAGCCATGAAATCCGCCGGCATCATCGTCGCCGACAGCCCCGCCCATCTGGGCGAAGCGGTGATGCAGGCGATTGGAAAGTAAAGCTATCGTGTGCGCCCCTGCAAAGGGGCGAACACTCTTCATATCTCAGGTGTCGTCATGACCGAGCAAAGCTCCAACGATATTTTCCACGCCTCCTCGTTCCTCCAAGGCGCGAATGCCGACTATGTCGAGCAGTTGCACGCCCGCTATGCCGACAATCCCGGCAGCGTTGACGAAAGCTGGCGCGCGTTCTTCCAATCGCTCGGCGATACCGCCGCCGAGGCGCGGGCCGAGGCGATTGGGCCATCCTGGGCGCGGACAGACTGGCCGCCGCAGGCCGGGGGCGAGCTGATTTCGGCGCTTGACGGCCAGTGGCCTGCCGACCCGAAGAAGGCCGGCGAAAAGATCGCAGCGAAGGCGGCGGAGAAGGGTGTCCAGATGTCGGACGCCCAGATCAAGCAAGCTGTGCTCGACTCGATCCGTGCCCTGATGATCATCCGCGCCTACCGGATCCGCGGCCACCTCATTGCCGATCTCGATCCCTTGGGGATGCGTGACAAGACCCCGCATCCCGAGCTTGATCCCAAGAGCTATGGCTTTACCGAAGCCGACATGGACCGGCCGATCTTTATCGACAACGTCCTCGGCCTCGAGATCGCCTCGATGCGCCAGATCGTTGATCTGGTCATGCGGACCTATTGCGGCACCTTCGCGCTGCAATACATGCACATCTCCGACCCCGAGCAGGCGGGCTGGCTCAAAGAGCGGATCGAAGGCTACGGCAAGGAGATTCACTTCACCAAGAACGGGCGACGCGCGATCCTCAACAAGCTCGTCGAGGCCGAAGGCTTCGAGAAATTCCTCCATGTCAAATACATGGGAACCAAGCGTTTCGGCCTTGATGGCGGCGAGGCGCTGATTCCGGCGATGGAACAGATCATCAAGCGCGGCGGCGCCCTTGGCGTTGAAGAGATTGTCATCGGCATGCCGCACCGCGGCCGCCTGTCGGTCCTCGCCAATGTGATGGCCAAACCCTATCGCGCGATCTTCAACGAATTTCAGGGCGGCAGCTTCAAGCCCGAAGACGTGGACGGATCGGGCGACGTGAAATATCACCTCGGCGCCTCGTCCGACCGCGAGTTTGACGGCAACAAGGTCCACCTGTCGCTCACCGCCAACCCCTCGCACCTCGAGGCGGTCAATCCCGTGGTCCTCGGCAAGGTCCGCGCCAAACAGGCCCAACGCGGCGACAAGGACCGCAGCCGCGTTTTGCCCGTGCTCCTGCACGGCGATGCGGCCTTTGCCGGCCAAGGCGTCGTGGCCGAGGGCTTTGGCCTTTCGGGCCTCGTTGGCCACAAGACCGGCGGCACGATGCATATCATCGTCAACAACCAGATCGGCTTTACCACCGCGCCACACTATTCGCGCTCGTCGCCCTATCCGACCGACATCGCGCTGATGGTCGAGGCGCCGATCTTCCACGTCAACGGCGACGATCCCGAGGCCGTGGTCCACGCGGCCCGCGTCGCCACCGAATTCCGCCAGAAATTCCACAAGGACGTGGTGATCGACGTCTTCTGCTATCGCCGCTTCGGTCATAACGAAGGCGACGAGCCGATGTTCACCAATCCGGTCATGTACAACCGGATCAAGAAGCACAAGACGACGCTCCAGCTCTATACCGAGCGCCTCGTCGCCGACGGGCTGATCCCCGAGGGCGAGATCGAGGATATGAAGGCGGCGTTCCAAGCGCAACTCAACGAAGAGTTTGAAGCCGGCCGCACTTTCAAACCGAACAAGGCCGACTGGCTGGATGGCCGCTGGTCGCATATGGATCGCCAGAAACAGGGCAAATACCAACGCGGCAAAACCGCGATCAAGGAAAAGACCCTGCGCGAGATCGGTGAGGCGCTGGTGAAGGTGCCCGAGGGCTTCAAGACCCACCGCACCATCGACCGCCTGCTCGAGACCAAGGCGCAGATGTTCTCGTCGGGCCAAGCCTTCGATTGGGCCACCGCCGAGGCCCTCGCCTTCGGCTCATTGATGCTCGAAGGCTATCCTGTCCGCCTTTCCGGCCAAGACGCGACCCGCGGCACATTTAGCCAGCGGCATTCGGCCATCATTGATCAGGAAACCGAAGCGCGCTACTACCCGCTCAACCATATCCGCGAGGGGCAGGCCCATTACGAGGTCATCGACTCGATGCTCTCGGAATATGCGGTCTTGGGCTTCGAATACGGCTATTCGCTGTCGGAACCCAACGCTCTGGTCGCTTGGGAAGCCCAGTTTGGCGATTTCGCCAACGGCGCGCAGATCATGTTCGATCAGTTCATATCGTCGGGCGAATCCAAGTGGCTTCGGATGTCGGGCCTCGTCGTCCTCTTGCCGCACGGCTTCGAAGGCCAAGGCCCCGAGCACAGCTCGGCCCGCCTCGAGCGGTTCTTGCAGATGTGCGGCGGCGATAACTGGATCGTGGCCAACTGCACCACGCCCGCCAACTATTTCCACATCCTGCGCCGTCAGCTGCACCGCAGCTATCGCAAGCCGCTGATCCTGATGACGCCGAAATCGCTTTTGCGGCACAAGCTGGCGATCTCGGACATTGGCGATTTCACCACCGGCTCGTCCTTCCACCGCGTCCTCTGGGACGACGCACAAAAGGGCCACTCCGACACGAAGCTCGTCGCCGACGACAAGATCAAACGGGTCGTGATGTGTTCGGGCAAGGTCTATTACGACCTCCTCGAAGAGCGCGACCGCCGTGGCATCGACGATATCTATCTGATGCGCATCGAACAGTTCTATCCCTTCCCGGCGCTGTCGCTGGTCAAGGAGATGGAGCGTTTCAAACAGGCCGAGGTGGTCTGGTGTCAGGAAGAACCGAAGAACCAGGGCGCCTGGAACTTCATCGAACCCAATATCGAATGGGTGCTGACCCGCATTGGCGCCGATTACAAGCGGCCCGCCTATGTCGGCCGCGCTGCGTCGGCCTCGCCCGCCACCGGTCTCGCCAGCCAGCACAAAGCTCAACAAGAAGCGCTCGTGAACGAAGCGCTGACGATTGAAGGAAACTGAACATGAGCATCGAAGTCCGCGTCCCGACCTTGGGCGAAAGCGTCACCGAAGCCACTGTCGCCACTTGGTTCAAGAAGCCGGGCGATGCCGTGGCTTTGGATGAAATGCTCTGCGAGTTGGAAACCGACAAGGTGACTGTCGAGGTCCCCGCGCCCGCCGCCGGTGTCCTGAGCGAGATCGTCGCCGCTGAGGGCACGACCGTCGGCGTCAATGCCCTTCTCGCCCAGATCGCTGCAGGCGCCACCGCTGCGGCCCCTGCGACCGCTCCCGCGGCAGAACCGAAGGTAGAGCCTGCCCCCGCAGCCGCGCCCGCCAAAGAGCGCGATATCGAGGATGCCCCTTCCGCCAAGAAACTGATGGCTGAAAAAGGCCTCGCAGCCGATCAAGTGACCGGCTCGGGCAAGGATGGCCGGATTATGAAGGAAGACGTGCTCGCCGCGCTTTCCGCCCCCAAGGCCGAAGCCCCCGCCCCTGCC
>JBFEXG010000309.1:0-2889 GCA_041546005.1 Paracoccaceae bacterium | reverse complement strand
CCGAGGTCACCGGCGCCTATCCCCTCGATATCGACGCCGATGGCTGGATGGACCTCTATGTGCTGCGCGTCGGGCCTGACCGGATGTTGCGCGGCGGGCCGGATTGCAGCTTCGAGGATGTGACCGAGGCATGGGGCTTGCCTCAGGCAGACCGTTGGTCGACCGCTTTCACCGCCTGGTGGGAAGGCGACGGCCCCCCGGCCCTCGCGGTTGGACACTATGTCGACCGCGCCGACCCCGAAGGGCCCTTTGAGGCTTGTGACGCCAACACACTCCTTTGGCCCGAGGCTGATGGCTGGCGCGTTGAAGAGCTGGAGCCGGGATTCTGCGCCTTGTCGATACTTGCCGCGCATGACGCGCGGGGCCGGATGACCCTGCGCCTCTCGAACGATCGCCACTATTATGTCCGCGGCGGGTATGAGCAGATGTGGGACATCAAGGAGCGGCGCTTCCTCACGGAAGAGGACGGCTGGCCGAAGGTCTCGCTTTGGGGCATGGGGATCGCGAGCGCCGACCTGACGGGCGACGGGCGCGACGAGGTGATGCTGACGTCGATGGGTGACCAGCTGATGCAAGTCGCTCAAGCCGACGGCACCTACAAGCCCGCCCCCTTCTCGATCGGCACCTATGCCCAACGACCCTTCGACGGCTCGGATGGCCGCCCTTCGACCGGCTGGCACGCCCAGTTTGGCGATATCGACAATGACGGGCGGCCCGACCTCTTCATCGCCAAAGGCAATGTCGACCAGATGCCGACAAACGCGATGGAAGACCCCAACAATCTTTTGATTCAACAGCCCGATGGCACGTTCACCGAGAAGGCCGATGTGGCGGGTGTAGCCACCAAGGAGCGCTCGCGCGGGGCAGCGCTGGCCGATTTCGACGGTGACGGTCGCCTAGATCTGGTGGTGGTCAACCGCCGAGCCGGTGCCGAGCTTTATCGAAACGTCACGCCCGATACCGGCCACTGGATCGGTATTGCTATCACCCAACCGGGCGGCAACCGCAACGCTGTCGGCGCGGTCGTCACCGTCACGGCGGGCGATCTGAGCCTGCGCCAGCAGGTCGTCGTCGGCGGCGGCCACGCGGGCGGTCAGGCCCTGCCCCTGCACTTTGGCCTCGGCACGGCGACCGAAGCCACCGTGACGATCCGTTGGCCCGATCCCGCGCTGCGGCCCGTATCGTTCACCACCCCGCTGGATCAGGTTATCGCCGTCACCCGGGAATAATCTCAGGGGCGTGGCACTTTCAGGCCGCTCGGCACGGCCTCAGGCACACCCATGCGACCAGCCAGCGCCACCGGATCGCTCAAGCTCTCTAGGAATGCCATGAGGGCGTCGATCTCGGTCTCGGACAGCACCACGGGGGAGACGGAAACGGCATCCGAGATCGCCTGAACCTCAACCGGGTCGTCCATGATCCGCCAGTCCTTCACCGGAAGTTCGGGCAGAGTTGCCTGTGTGCGGTCATAGGACGCCAGCGCCGCTTTCGGGTCGAGGTGCGCGGTCACAAAGGCGCGCAAATCGGAATAGGCGCCGGAATGGCCCCAAGGGCCGGTTTGCACCACGTTGCGCAGCGATGGGGTGCGGAAGGCGTAGTAGTCCTCAGGATGGCCCGTCACGCGGAAGCGCCCCTCGTCGCGGGCGTGGGTCTCGAACCGGGCGCCCTTGCCCGGCCCGATCTGCGGCTGGCCCATCGCGTGAAAGCCGAAATCGGTCAGAAGCGGCCCGCTGTGGCAATCGGCGCAGCCTGCGCCCCCGTAGAAAAGCTGAAGCCCAGCCTCGGCTTCGGGCGACAGCTCGGCCTCGCCACGCAGACGGGCGTCGAACGGGGAAGTATCCGAGCGCCACTCGGCTTCCATGAAGGCAGCGATGGCGTTGGAGATGTCGGTAAAGCCGATGTCCGACGGCGCGTGGACATGGTCATAGACCGCCGCGAAGGCGGCGGCGTATTCGGGGATCGAGGCAACCCTTGCGGCGATCAGATCCCAGGCTCCGCCGGGGGTCGACAGGCGGCCAAGCCTGACGGCCTGAGCGATTTCATTTTCCGAATAGTGACCGGCCATCTCGTCGGGGCTGAGCACCGGAAACATCGACTGCGCCGACAGGGCCGAGGCGAAGCCATCGCGCATATCGGCATCAAGCGGCGTGCGTAGACCGCCGGGGCGGCTCGGGTCGGCCTCGATCCGGCCATCGTGGAAGAGGACCGTGTAGGCCGTGGCCCCGAGGTTGAACAGCGACTGGGCGTTTCGCGGCACCCGCTGCTCGGGGAGATTGGCCTGATCGGCGATCCGGCGCGGCCCGATGCCGCTCCCGCCATCACCGAGAGACAGCGACAGGCCGTCAGACGTCCCGAAGGCCGGATGATGGCAGGTTGCACAGGCGACCTCGCGGTTGCCTGACAGGATCGGATCATAGAACAGGAGTTGCCCCAGCGCGGCCTCTTCAGGCCGAACTGCCGCAAAGTCGGCGTCCGTCAGAGGCGGTGGAAGCTCACCGGCGCCCGCCGCAGAAGCCACGACAATGCTTGCCAATGTCAGGAATCGCACGCTTCACCCTCCCAGATGTTAGCGCCACCATGACGGCAGTCGACGGGGTTCGCAATGGGCGGGCGGCGGCTCTCAGGCTTGAACTTGCTCCCAGCCCTCATGTTTGCCAGCCGCAAAGATCGCATCGATCACGCGTTGGTTGGCGCGAGAGTTCTCCAGTGTGAAAATCTCGCTGGTGCCCCCTACCGCGCGTTCCGCAAAAGCCTCGACCTGAGCCTTGTAGTGATTGAAACCGCCAAATCGGAAAACCTCCTGCCGGTCATGGTTGGCCGAGTTCAGCGTGATCTTGCCGTGGCCATAAAGCCCGGTGTTAAATGGCGCATGGACCTCGATCCAGCCTG
>JBFEXG010000215.1:0-4285 GCA_041546005.1 Paracoccaceae bacterium | reverse complement strand
CTCGACCAAGGCTGGCTCGATCACATCGGTTCAGGCCATCTACGTTCCTGCCGACGACCTTACCGACCCGGCTCCGGCCACCTCGTTCGCCCACCTCGATGCAACCACCGTTCTGTCGCGTGCGATCTCGGAACTCGGCATCTATCCGGCCGTGGACCCGCTCGACTCGACCTCGCGTCTCATGGATCCGGCGATCGTCGGCACCGAGCACTATGAAGTTGCCCGTTCGGTTCAGGGTATCCTTCAGCGCTACAAGTCGCTGCAGGACATCATCGCCATCCTCGGCATGGACGAACTGTCGGAAGAGGACAAGCTGACCGTGGCTCGCGCCCGTAAGATCCAGCGTTTCCTCTCGCAGCCGTTCGACGTGGCGAAGGTCTTCACCGGCTCCGACGGCGTTCAGGTTCCGCTCGATGTCACCATCTCGTCGTTCAAGGCGGTTGTGGCTGGCGAGTATGACCACCTGCCGGAAGCTGCCTTCTACATGGTTGGCGGTATCGACGAAGTGATCGCGAAAGCCGAGCGTCTCGCCGCTGCTGCGGCTTAAGGAGGCATCATGGCAGACACGCTGCAATTCGATCTCGTGAGCCCCGAGCGGAGGCTTGCCTCTGTCGTGGCCCGCGAGGTGCAGATCCCCGGCGCCGACGGCGACATGACGGCCATGGCCGATCATGCCCCGATGATCACCACCCTGCGCCCCGGCGTTCTGCGGGTGATCCATGGCGGCGGTTCGGACGACTATGTGGTCTCCGGCGGCTTTGCCGAAGTGACCGCAAGCGGCGTTTCGGTTCTGGCTGAACAGGCCCTGCCGCGCGCCGAGGTCACACAGGCGGTCTATGACGAGATGCTCGCAGCGGCCCGCGCCGCGCAGTCGAGCGCCGCGTCCGATGCGACCGACGCTGCCGCCAAGACAGTTGCCGATATGGTGGCTGTCGGTGAGCAGCTGGGCCTCGCCGCCCGCTGATCCTGCTCAAACTGATCTGAAAGGCCCTGCGATCTCGCGGGGCCTTTTTCTTTGTTGAACCCGGCCGCGGTTCGGCCAATTGTTTGGCCAAAGGTGTTTGATGAAGTTTTCGAGTGCTCAGGTCTTTATTCTCGCCACGATCCTGATCGATGCGATCGGGATCGGCCTGATCTTTCCCATCATGCCGGATCTGATGGATCACGTCGGCGCCAGCTCGACCGCAGACGGCGCCTTTCTGGGCGGGATCCTGATGGCGGCCTACGCGGCGATGCAATTCTTGGGCTCGCCCGTGATCGGCGGCCTGTCGGATTCCTTTGGTCGCCGGCCGGTGCTCATTGCGTCGCTCGCGGCGCTTGTTGTCGATTATGTCATCATGGCCGTGGCCGACACTTTCGCGCTTTTGTTGATTGGTCGGATGCTCGCTGGGATCGCGGGGGCGAGCTATGTAACCGCGATGGCCTATCTGGCGGATATCTCGCCCCCTGAGGAGCGTTCGGCCAAGTTCGGCCTCGTCGGCGCGACTTTCGGTGTCGGGTTCGTCATCGGGCCGGCGCTTGGTGGTCTGGTGTCGTCCATTGATCTGAGCGCTCCGTTCTGGCTTGCCGCTCTGCTCTCGGCGGTAAATGTCTTGTTCGGGATCTTCGTTCTGCCCGAAAGCCTGCCGGACGAGCGCCGCCGCAAGATGACACGGCGGGATTTCAATCCTTTTGGCGTGATCTTCGACGCGGTACGGATCCCCGGTATCGCTGTGCCGCTTCTCATTCTCTTCGTCTTTCACTTTGCGACCATGGTCTATCCGACGGTCTGGTCGTTCTGGCTACGCGAAGCCTTTGGTTGGAGCGCGACGATGATTGGCCTGTCGCTGGCCGCCTATGGGGTCGGCGCGGCGCTCAGCCAGAGCCTTGTTCTGGGGGCGCTCGTCAAACGTCTGGGCGACTATCGAACGCTATGGCTCGCGCTTATCTGTTGCTGCCTGGCACTTTTTGGCTACGGGGTCGCCAATCAGAGCTGGATGGTGTTTGCGATCCTAATCCCGGCCTGCCTTGGCGATATGACGATGCCCTTGGCAACCGCCATGTCGGCCAATCTGGCGGAGGAGGATCGGCAAGGGGTGGTGCAGGGTGTCATCGCCAGCATGGGGGCGATTACGGCCGTCGTCGCCCCGCTCATCGTCACCTCGATCTTCCAGACCTTTGCCAGCGATGGCGCGCCGCTCTACCTTCCTGGCGCCCCCTATCTTTTCGGCCTCGCCCTGACCATTCTGATCCTGCCGCTTGTGCCGCGCCTGCGGCAGATCGGCCAGCGAAAGGAGACTGCCTGATGCATCGCAGCATTTCCGGCCCCCTCGGAATAGAGGATGGCGAGATCATCCTCTTCTCGGACTATGAGCACGATGGGCCCATGTGGTCTGGCACGGGGCCGCGCGATGTCAGAAAGCAAGTTGTTTTCAAGGAGCCCTTCAGCGCGCCGCCCTCGGTTCGGGTCTGGCTGACGATGGTCGATATCTCGAATGAGGGAAACGTGCGGATGGACATTCAGGCCGAGGCCATCAACGAACACGGCTTTGAAGCAGTATTCCGGACATGGGGCGACACGCGCATCGCGCGGGTCAGGGTCGGCTGGCAGGCCATCGGGGCGCAAAGCCACCCCGACAACTGGCAGGTCGATTAGGCGGAATACAGGCCCTCATAGATCGGCGCGAGGGTGTCGTGATCAAAAAGCGACGAGACCGAGGTGCCGTTCCAGATATTCAGGATTGCCTGAGCAAACATCGGCGCGGTCGGAACGATGCGGATGTTGGGGCAGTTCTTCACGGCGTCACTCGCTTCGATCGAGTCCGTGATCACGAGCGATTTCATGACCGAATTGGTGATCCGCTCAACCGCGGGGCCAGAGAGAACGCCGTGCGTGATATAGGAATGCACCTCGGTCGCCCCGTGTTCCATGAGGACTTCGGCCGCTTTGGCCAGCGTTCCAGCCGTATCGCAAATGTCATCGACAATGATGCATTTCTTGCCGGTCACGTTGCCGATCACGGTCATCTCGGCCACTTCGCCAGGCTTTTCGCGGCGCTTGTCGACGATCGAGAGGGGCGCGCCGATCCGTTTGGCAAGCTCGCGGGCGCGGGCCACGCCGCCCACATCGGGAGAGACAACCATCACGTCCTGCAGGCCGCCCTTGAAGTGGTGCATGATGTCGAGGGCAAAGATCGGCGAGGCGTAGAGGTTATCGACGGGCATGTCGAAGAAGCCCTGAATTTGGGCGGCGTGCAGGTCCATCGTCAGAACCCGCTCGATGCCGGCCTCGGCGATCATGTTGGCGACAAGCTTGGCGGTGATCGGCGTGCGGGCCTTGGTGCGGCGATCCTGACGGGCATAGCCGAAGTAGGGGATCACGGCGGTGATGCGTGCCGCTGACGACCGGCGCAGCGCGTCGGCGATGATCAAAAGCTCCATCAGGTTGTCATTGGCCGGGTTCGAGGTCGGCTGGATGATGAACATATCCTCGCCGCGGACGTTCTCGTAAACCTCGACGAAGATTTCCTGATCGTTGAACCGTTCGACCCTTGCGTCGACCAACCCAACACCCATTCCCCTGTGCATCGACATGCGGCGGGCAACGGCTTTGGCGAGAGGCCGATTGGCGTTGCCGGAGATGAGCTTAGGCTCGGTCATCGTTGGCATATGAAGGGTCCCCAGTAGAAGATCGGTGGCAGCGGCGCGGGAATCGCAGCGTTGACACCGCCTAGCACAGCACTACCGTCAAGCAAATCGTTCAACGCGCGCGAGGTGCAGAAATGCCGCATATTGATTACTTTCTTTCGACCGTTTCTCCCTTCACCTACCTCGCGGGGCAGCGACTTGAGGAGATTGCCGCCAAACATGGGGCCACGATCACTTACAAGCCGCTGGATATCGGCGCGCTCTTTGTCCGGACGGGCGGCACGCCCATGAAGGACAGGCACCCCAACCGCCTTGCCTATCGCCTCCAAGAGATGCGGCGTCAGGCGGCCAAGGCAGGGATGCCGATCAACTCTCGGCCCGCCTTCTGGCCCGTGAACGGCGCGCCTGCGGCCTATGCGATCATCGCGGCGCAGAAGGATGGGGGCGGCGACCTCGGGAAATTTGTCCATTCGATCCTTCGGGCCTGTTGGGCCGAGGAGAAGGACATTTCGCAAGACGAGGTGATCCGCGCCTGCCTTGTAAACGCAGGATTTGATGCCGGCGTGGCCGACAAAGGCCTCTTCACCGCCGCCGATTCCTATGAGGCCAACCTCGAAGAAGCCATCGCCCGCGGCGTCTTTGGGTCGCCGTTCTATAT
>JBFEXG010000022.1:0-16688 GCA_041546005.1 Paracoccaceae bacterium | reverse complement strand
TCGCTGATGCTCTGATTGCCCGCTTGATTCTGGGGCTGATAACGCAGGCCTGCATCGCCGCGATCGTCATCATGCTCGTCATCTGGCCCACGGATCATCGCCCCTTTCTCGATTGGAGCGCTCTGAGCGTCGGTGCGGCGATGCTGGCATCGCTGGGCGTAGCTGTCGGACTGGCGAATTGCTTTCTCTTCGCAGCGTTTCCTGTTTGGGAGAGGGTCTGGGCCATACTGAATAGGCCGATGTTCTTTGTGTCTGGGGTGATGTTCGTTCCCGAGATGGTCCCGACACAGCTTCGCGACCTGATGATGCTCAATCCGGTCGCACACGGAATCGCCCTTGTGAGGAAGGGATTTTTCGCAACCTATGAGGCAGACCATGTCGTATTGGCCTATCCGTTCCTTGTGTCGCTGGCGGTAGGCTTGCCGGGGCTGGCTTTCCTTTTGGCGCGCCACAAGGATCTTCGATGAAGATCGCGAGCGTTCGACGGAGGCTCGCGGTTCTTCTGGGGTTTCTGTGGCCAGACAGAGAGGCACGCAATGCCATTCGAGCTATCCGCAAAAGCGCACAGTTCGATGGAGCATTCTACAGAGCATCAAATCCGAGCTTGCGATGGATCTTTCGGCTCGCACCTCTTCGCCACTATGTAACGATCGGGGAAAGTCGCGGCCTTTGCCCAACGCCTTGGTTTTCGCCTATCGCCTACTGTCGGCACCAAACGGTGCGCTCGGCATCGGCATTTCTCGACTATCTGCGCCACGGAGAACCGACGTCTGTATCGCAAGCGGATGAGACGCCAGATTTGTCCGGCTGGATCCAAGTGCGCGCCCGTGCGCGCTATGCCGTCGCTCTCCATCTCTACTATCCCGAACTTTGGCCCGAGATCAGATGTGCCCTAGACAATGCAGGGATCAGCTTCGATCTTTTCGTGAGCCTATCGGGGCCCGCAGCGCTGCCGGGCGAGGTCGCGGCTGATATTCTCGCGGCCTATCCCGAGGCGCGGATCGTCAAGGTGCCGAACAGGGGGCGAGATATGCTGCCTTTCGCGCTTTTGGCCGGATCGGGGGCTCTTGCGTCTTATCGGGCGGTCGCCAAGATACACGGCAAGCGTTCACCGCATCTTCTGGATGGGGACTGCTGGCGGCGGCGATTGATTGCGGGTCTTTTCCCCCCTGATTGCGCTGAAAGACTAGCCGCCTTTTCCGCGCGCTCTGAGGCCCAAGTTTGGACCGCAGACGGCGCCGTGGTTTGCGGCGAGAGCGGCTGGGGATCGAACCGCGGACGAACCGCCGAAATCTATGATCGAGTGTTGCCCGAAAGGCTTTCGTTTCCTGCAGGGGGGATGTTTTGGGCCAAACCTGCTGTCATCTCGCGGCTCGCAGCGCTTGGATTGGAGCTGCCTGACTTTGAGGCTGAGGCGGGGTTTGTGGACGGGACGACGGCACATGCTATCGAACGGCTGATGGGTGTTTTCGCACATGAGGTGGGTGGGCTGATCGTGGAGACCCGAGAGCTTGTTGTGCGAACGGTCGGAGAAGAAGCCTTCAGCGCAGAGAGCGAAACGCAACTTTCAAGCTGCTAACCGGCTGATAAGCATATTCTGCCAACTTCGTGCCAAACTGCAGTTTGGCACATATGGCCTATCTCACTCATATCCAAAGCCTTTGGTCCACAAGCCTGTCGGGCATTAGCCAAGTTGCGGATTTCTATGTCCGCGAGGGGGCCTCGGGGCCCTTGCTTGTGCTGCGGGATGCCACGGCGCAGACCGAGACTACACTCGCGCTCACCGGCGGGGCCCTTTCGGCAACGGCAGCGGTGACGACTTCTTTTGCAGCCAGTTTTGATCTGGTGTTCGGTGGCGTCAGCCATTCTATCGACGCTTGGCTCATCGGAGATCTCGACGCCTACCCAATGTCCGAGCGCGGCTATCTTGACGCATCGTCCTTTGCAGGGCTATCGGCGCGATTTGTCTCTGTCGATGTTGGGGGCGAAAACTTTCTCTACGCCGCGCGATCCTATGGGCAGGGTATCAGCACCTTCACGCTTGGCACCGAGGTCAGCTTTCGCGCCGAAACGGTAGATGCCGCAACCACGCATCTTTCCGGCGTGATGGGCCTTGCCGTCGCGTCGGTCGGGCCGGCACAGTTTCTGGTGGCGGCCAGCGGCCCCGAAGACGGGCTATCGGTTATGCGGATCGGCCCCGGCGGCGCGCTTGAAGAGACACATAGCGTCTCGACTGCTGAAGGTGTCCCAATCGACGCGCCGTCGGGGCTTTTGACTGTAGAGCTCGGTGGCGAAGCCTATGTTGTCCTCGCTGCAGCCGGGACGAGCTCGCTCACTGTATTCAAGCTCGATGGAAACGGCCGTCTGACCTTTGCGGATCAAGTTTCCGACACGCTGAAAACCAGATTTCAAGGCGCGACCGCAATCGACGCGATCGCCTTTCAGGGCCGATCGTTGATTGCCGTGGGCGGAAATGATGGCGGCCTGACCCTCCTTCAGCTTCTGCCCGGTGGGCAGCTTGTGCATCTGGACACGATCATCGACCAGACCGGAAGCGCTCTGTCGGGGATCCGTGATCTGCAATTTGTGGAGACCGAAAGCGGGCTTCAGATTTTGGCCCTCACGACCGGGGACAAGGGCCTAGGGCAGTTTTCCGTCAACCTGCCGACCGAGAATCTTGTGCTTGTCGATGGCAGCGGCACCGGGGCGATGACGGGAACGGCGGGCGCGGATATTTTTGTCTTCCGGCCCGATCAAGCAACAGACGAGATCGTGGGTTTTGATCCGAGCGCAGATAAAATCGATCTGTCGATCTTTGATCTCGTGGCATCGTCGGCGGACATCGGGATCACCGCGACCGTCGATGGAGCGCGACTAGTGGTCGGAGACGAGATGCTCATCCTCCGCTCAGTGAATGGCGCACCTCTCACGTCTGGGATGCTGGCCGACAGCTTTCTCTTCGATCTGGATCACACCTCTATATCCGACCCGGGCTTTAGCGGCACGATCTACGGCACATCTTTTTCCGAGGCGCTTCATGGCACAGCCAGAGACGACCGGATCGAGAGCAGAGGCGGCGCGGACTGGATCACGCCTGGGGGTGGCAACGATGCCGTCGATGGTGGCGCCGGGCGCGATATGGTGAGCTATTTCGATCTGGACGGCCCCATTCGGATCGATCTGGCGCAGGGGATGGCTTGGGGCCCGGGCAAGATAGACCACCTGACTAGCATCGAGGGCGCCACCGGCTCGATCTATGCCGACTATATCGTTGGCGATGCTGGTGCCAACCGGCTCAGGGGGCTTGGGAATACCGACTGGTTCATCGGGTCAGGCGGTGGCGACAGCTTCGACGGTGGAAATGGCCGTGATATGGTGTCCTACGCCTATGCGCCCGGAGGAGTGACCGTGGATCTTGCACAAGGCAAGGGGCTTGGCGGGCAGGCCTTGGGCGATATCTATCTCGGGGTTGAGCGGATCACGGGGTCAAGCTTTGCGGATCTCTTGATTGGCGGGTCTGGTCCTGATGAGTTTCGCGGCCTTGGGGGCGATGACTGGTTCGTCGGGTCAGGAAGCAGGCGCGACCGGTTTGATGGCGGAGCCGGCAACGACACAGTCTCCTATGCGACAAGCAAAGCGGGCATCACCGCCTCGCTTCTTCTCGGTCGCGGCTCAAGCGGCGATGCGACCTCCGACCGCTATTTCAGCATCGAGAATCTGACGGGCAGCAGCTATGCCGACACGATCACCGGCGATCACGGCGGCAATGTCCTGCGCGGCCTAGGCGGAAAGGACCGCATCTATGGCAACGGTGGCGACGACCGGATCACCGGCGGAGGCTCGGACGATTTCATCGATGGCGGAGACGGGCAGGACTACGCCTTCTATTCCGGCCCAAGAGCCGATTACGAAATCGGAAGCGCGGACGGCTTCACGACCGTCCTGCACCTTAACGGCGGTTTCGATGGGTTTGACACCCTGATGAATGTCGAGGTCCTCGTATTCGACGATCTCTGGATCACGCTCTAAAACCAACGCCCGATCGCCATCAGCCGGGTCTCTATCTGCGTGCTCGAGGTTGTGGCCGACCGCTGCTTCCATGTCGCCGCAGTTGTCGAGGTCGCGCTCGCGCAGACCCATCGGTCCGCGGTTGAGGCAGAGCCGTTCAGGCTGATTTCAGCGGCCGTACCGGCGAAGGCAACGGGGAACGTCCAACTGCCGGCAGACGAGGAATAGAGCGAACCGTTCGCGGTTGTGCAGGCAGCGGCACCGGCATTGGCGGTGGCGCAAATTTGGGTGCCGTCGGCAAAGCGGACATAGCTGCCGTTTGCATTGCTGCCCCGTTCGATGACGGCACCAGTTGGAACGCCCGCAGTTTGTGAAACGGTGCCGAGGAGCGATCCTTGAGTGACGATTTCACGCCATCCGTTCCATCCCGCCCCGTTCCGGGTTCTGACCGCAAGGCGCCCCGACGATTTGGAAATTGCGATCTGCGTCTGCGCGCCTGCATCGCTCTGGACCTGAACAAGGTGATCGCCCGCTGCAAGCGAGATGGCGGGCAGATTGGCAGAACCGGCGAGCGCCGCGCTGTCGATCAGGTAGACACCGCTGGCCGGAATGGCATCAATGTTGCCCGAGGCGATCGCCGCGGCGGCTGCGCCCCATCCGAACGCGCCTGTGGTCAGAAGCTTGCCAGCGGTTGCATCCGCTGCGCCAGACTGAACGGCGGCTCCAACGATAGGTAGCCCAAGCGCGATTGTTCCAGCGGCCGGATCGGCAGCAATCGCTGTCTGCCAGACCGCCCCATCGGCGCTGACCTTGACCGAAAGACTGTTGTTCCCTGCAAGGCCAAATTCGGCGTGTCCGGTCCAACCGGTCTGAAAGAGGATCGAGGCGGTATCACCGGCGAGCGCTTTGTTGATCTTGAGTTGGTGGCCAGTGCCGTCATGCGTGAAGAGGCTCGCGTCAGACGAAACAGCCAGACGGTTCGTGGCGTCCGATGTGGTTTGGATGCCGAGCCCAGAGAGATTTTGGGTGCTTGCCCCTCCGCTCTCCCATTGGCCGGCTCGATAAATTTTCGTTTCTTGATCGACCGTATCCCAGGCGGCCCAACCCTCCTGCGGCGCGATGAATTGCCATCCGGCGCCTGAACGGCGGGCGATCTTGCCCGCTTGACCGGCCCAATCCCCGACAGGCGCCGCCCCGACGCCATAACAGGCCCCATCAGTCGGCGAGGCGGGGGGCTGATTCAAGCCGAGGCCGGAGACGACCAGCTGGGTCAAAGCGTCCAGTAGCTGTAGCGCCTCGTTGTGGGTGACGTGCTTTTGCGCCTGCGCTGGCATCAAAAGGGGAAGTGAAAGTCGAGCGGTGCTCTCGGTCATGGCGGGATCCGGATTCGGGGAAAGACGCCATGACCCTGAGGGGATCAGGTAAAGCGGTGCTTTGCGGTGCGCTCCGGGAGTTTACTTTTCGGTAGTGGATCGGGCAGCAGCTTCAGGCCAGAGGGCCCGTGGGCCGGCCCGCCGCCCGCGCAGGGCGTCGAGCGTCTGCCGGTTTTCAGGCAGGAGCCTGTGTCGCGATGCCCAGAGCGCGTCGATCTGCGCCCTGGTCCAGCGACGGTGATCCCCGTTCAGGATCGCCCACAGGCGGCGCGCCTTGCCTTGCCAAGTGACGGACGACCCGAGCACGTTCTGGCTGTGCTGTCGGTAGAGGAGCGTTGGCGCCGGATCGAAAATAACCCTACCCCCAGCGCCTGTGACAAGTTGGTAGGTCCACCAATCGTGAAAGGCAGGGTTTTCACCATCCTCTATCGCCTCCTGCATCAGCTCGATTCCGGCGCGGTTGAGCACCATCGTGTTGCCGCTGGCGATTGACCGTGACAGCGCGCCGCGAAACCCCATCCCAAGGTCAGGATGAGGCGACAGCGCGATGGGGCGGAGCCGCTTGTCGCACACCATCATACGCGAGGCATATAGGGCGGGCACGCTGGCAGAGGCTTGTGACAGCAGCCGAACTGCCCGATCGAGTTTGTCTGGAAGCCAGACATCATCATGATCGCAGAAGGCTCCGAATTCTGCTTCCGGCTCAACGCGCGACAGAAGGCCAAGGAAATTCGCGGCAAAGCCAAGGCCCGGCCCTCGTTGAACAGCCACGCGCTGCGACTGTCTGGCCGCAAAGGCCTGGATCAGAGCCGCGCTGCCGTCATCTGAGCCATCAAGTGAGGCATGGAGCGTCCAGTCTTCATAGGTCTGGCCCGAAAGGCTGGTGAGCAGATCAGCCAGAAATCCCTGCGATTGGTGCAGGGCAAGTAGTATAGCGACCGTGCCCGACATTTCGCCTCCCGCGTCGGGACGGAGGCTGCAGAAACAAGCTTAACGAAAAATAAAAAAGCCCCCGCATTTCTGCGGGGGCAGGGAGGAAACCTAAGTGGGTCTTTATTCGCCCAGATCTTCGGGCAGGATCAGGTTCAGCACGACAGTGATGAACGCCGCCGGCAGAAGGCCCGAGGTCATGAGGATTTGCATGGTCTTGCCGAGGTGCTGAAGGGCACCGGGCTCAAGCTGCAGGCCGAAGCCAACCGAAAGCGCTGTCGCGAAGATCACCATATTGCGGCGGTTCCACTTCACATCCGACAGCATGTTGATGCCGCTCGCAGCGACCATGCCGAACATGACGATGACGCCACCGCCAAGAACGTTGATCGGGACGGTGTTGATGATCGCGCCGATCTTGGGGATGAAGCCGCAGACAATCAGGAAGATCGCGCCGATGGTCACAACGTGGCGGCTCATGACGCCGGTCATGGCGACAAGCCCGACGTTTTGGCTGAACGAGGTGTTGGGCAGGCCGCCGAAGATGCCGGCCACAGCGGTGCCAAGACCGTCGGCAAAGGTTGCGCCCGAGATCTCTTTGTCGGTTGCTTCACGACCAGCACCACCCTTGGTGATACCCGAAGTGTCGCCCACGGTCTCGATGGCCGACACGATGGCCATGAAGCACATGCCGATGACGATCGCCCAGTTCAGCTCAAAACCGTATTTGAACGGCATCGGCGCCGCGAAGACCGCCGCTTTGCCGACGTTGCCAAAGCTCACCTGCCCCATCAGATAGGCGACGATATAGCCCGCGATGATGCCGATCAGGACAGCCGCCACAGCCGCAAAGCCGCGCATGAAGAACTTGACCGCCAGCGTCACGAAGATGACGACGAGGGCCGGGGTCCACATGGCAAGGCTGCCGTAGGCTTCGGTGCCGATCTTGGGTACACCGCCCGCGGCGTACTGGATGCCAACCTTGATAAGCGCAAGGCCGATCATCAGAACGATCGTGCCGGTCACCAAGGGCGGCAGGGCATAGCGGATGCGGCCGACGATGAAGCCAAGGCAGAAGTGGAAGATGCCGCCGAGGAAGACGCCGGTCATCAGGCCCGCAAGGCCCGCGGTGCCAAGCCCAGCGACAGCCGGGATCATCACCGGCACGAAGGCAAACGAGGTGCCCTGCACGATGGGCAAACGCGCGCCGACCATGCCAAAGCCGATGGTCTGGAAAAGCGTCGCGATGCCGGCGAAGAGCATCGACATCTGGATCATGTAGGTCATGTCCGGAAAGCCAAGGGCGCCTTGATCCGAGCCAAAGCCGATGCCGGCAGCGCCGGCGACCAGAATGGCCGGTGTGACGTTGGAGACGAACATGGCCAGCACATGCTGGATGCCGAGCGGCACAGCCTTGGCCATGGGCGGGGTGTAGTTTGGATCGCGGAGCTGCTCCGGCGTTCCGATCGAGCTATCTGTCATTGTTCCATTTCCCTGTTTGTTAACGAGATTTCCTGCTCTTGCGGCAGGTTGCGTTTATTCCGCTGTCACCAGAATGGGTTCGAGCGGGAATTCTTGAAGATTGGGCGTATCGCCGATCCGGTCGATCACGGCGAAAAGTCCGGGTTCGCTGAGGGGCGTCAGAACGCCGTGCCAGGTATTGCGCAGAAGGTTGATCCCTTGGCCGGGGCTGGTGATGAAGGCCCGAATATTCGACGGCGTTCCGCCATCGTCTTCGGCCACGATCACCAGAAACGGCTCGAGGGTCATTGGAATGAACGCTTGGGAGCCTTCCGGATGCCGCTCGACGAGATCAAGGGTATAGGGCAGCTCCCGCTTTTCGGCATTGAAGATCGAGATGCCGGCGCGCCCGTCTGGGCCGAAATCCATGCGGGCCTTGTCGTGATGCCGGCCGCATAGCCCTTGGTTGATCATCTTGTCCGGTTCGCCTGACGCATGAAGCACATCGCCGAAAGGGGCGAAGGCTTTGTCTGTCAGGGGCTGCGCGACGATCCGTTTCACGGCAAAACGAGCTCCGGATGGCGGTTCACGTCTTTGTACAGAAGATAGCGGAACGGCCCCTGTCCGGTGGCGATACAGGCTTGCGGGCACCATGCCCGCAGCCACATGAAATCACCCGCCTGAACGCTGTGCCAACGGTCGTTCAGCAGGTATTCCGCCGTGCCCTCAAGCACATAGAGCCCATGCTCCATGATATGGGTTTCGGCAAAGGGGATGCGGCCTCCGGGCTGAAACGTCACAATGTTGATGTGCATGTCGTGGCGCAGGTCAGAAAGGCTTGCGAACCGCTGGGTCGCCCACTTGTCGGTGCCGGGCATATAGTTGAACGGCGTTGTCGCGTCGTTGGCAAAGATCGGATCGGGCGGGGTCACGCCCTCGGCGGGCTGCCAGCGTTTGCGGACCCAGTGGAACTTGAGGTCGGTGTGCCCGGGGTTATGCAGCCGCCATTTCCGCCCCGGCGGGATGTAGGCATAGCCGCCTGCCGTCAGCGCGTGGGTGACGCCGTCGAGATCAAGCATCATCTCGCCAGAGGCCACAAAGATGCCCGCCTCTGCGCCCGCGTCCGGCTCGGGCGTATCGCTGCCGCCGCCCGGTTCCACCTCGACCGCATATTGCGCGAAGGTCTCGGCAAAGCCGGTGAGCGGGCGGGCGAGGATCCAGGCGCGAGTTTTGGTCCAGCCCGGAAGAAGGCTCGCCACGATATCGCGCATCGTCGAGCCGGGGATGAAGGCATAGGCGGTCGTGAAGATCGAACCAGCCGCCGCCGGATCGTCGGAAAGGTCGGGCATGCCGCCGGGAGGGAAGGCATAGGTCGTCACGGCAGGATGTCCTTCAAGCGAAATTCAGCGATGCGTTCGACCTGACGGCAGGCCTCGGCAAATTCGGTGGGGCGGTCGTTGCCGATCCGGCGATGGAAGGCGTCGAGGATCGAGGCTTTGGTGTGGTCGCGCACGGCGATGATGAACGGGAAACCGTGTTTGGCAACGTATTCGGTATTGAGGCGGGTGAAGGTTTCGCGCTCGTCGTCGGTCAGCGCGTTAAGGCCTGCGCCTGCCTGTTCCGAGGTCGACTCGGCGGTGAGGCGCTTGGCGAGCGCGAGCTTGCCCGCAAGGTCGGGGTGGGCGGTCAGCACGCCAAGGCGCTCGGCCTCACTCGCAGACCGGAACATCCGGCACAGCGCGTTGTGCAGGCCAAGCGCGGTGTCATGCGCGGGGCCAAGCTCGAGATCAAAGGCGCGTTCGGCGATCCAAGCGGAATGTTCGAAGATGCCTCCATAGGTCGCGACAAACTCTGCTCGCTCCATCCGGCTCGGGCGCGCGCGGCGGACCGGCGGGTGAGCCTCGGCCCAGTGGCGGGCAATGTCGATCCGGCGCGGGAACCAGACGCCCTCGTGCCCCTTTGCGTATTCGAGAAAGCGGCGCAGGCCCGCGATCTTGCCCGGCCGCCCGATCAGGCGGCAATGAAGGCCGACCGACATCATCTTGGCGCGGCCCTCGGCCCCCTCACGGTATAGCTCGTCGAAGGCATCCTTCAGATAGGTGAAGAACTGCTCGCCCTCGATATAGCCGGGCGCTGTGGCAAAGCGCATGTCATTGGCTTCGAGCGTGTAGGGGATCACAAGTTGATCGCGATCGCCGGCCTCGATCCAATAGGGCAGGTCGTCGTCATAGGTATCGGAGATCCAGTCAAACCCCGCCTCGGCAGTGAGGCGCACGGTGTTGACCGAGCAGCGGCCCGTATACCAGCCTGTCGGGCGAGAGCCGACAACCTCAGTGTGGAGGCGGATCGCCTCAGCGATTTGCCGGCGCTCCTCGTCCTCGGGCATATCCCTGTGCTCGACCCACTTGAGCCCGTGGCTGGCGATTTCCCAGTCGGCGGCTTTCATTGCGGCGACCTGCTCGGGCGAGCGGGCCAGCGCGGTAGCCACGCCATAGATCGTCACCGGAATGTCCATCGAGGTGAAAAGCCGATGCAGCCGCCAGAACCCGGCGCGCGCGCCGTATTCGTAGATCGACTCCATGTTCCAGTGTCGCTGCCCTGGCCAGGGCGCAGCACCCGGAATATCGGAGAGGAAAGCCTCGGAAGCAGCATCACCGTGGAGGATGTTGTTCTCGCCGCCTTCTTCATAATTGAGGACGAGGCTCACCGCGATCTTTGCCCCACCCGGCCAAGCGGCATCAGGCGGGTTGGCGCCATAGCCGATCATATCGCGGGGATAGCGCTGCATTTCTTGCTCCGGAGCCTTTATTGCGTCGTTAATATCGCAAAATCCTACGGGGATTTTCAAATAATCCAGTAAAGACCTGCTTTGCTTTGGACCTGTCGCCAAAGGTGGCAACTTCGCGCAGTATAGCCGCAATCAAACCGGAGGAGCTGATGTCTGAGGGATTTCTCACCACCCACGTTCTCGATACGGCGCGGGGTCTTCCTGCTGCGGGTCTGGCTATCGCTCTCTATCGGGTGAGCGGCAACAGCCACAAGAAGATCGCTGAAGCCGTAACAAACGAGGATGGCCGCACCGATAGCCCGATCCTTCCGAAAGGCAAGTTTGCGACCGGCGTTTATGAGCTGGTCTTCAAAGCGGGTGACTATTTGCGGGCCACTGGTCAGGCCGGAGCCGAGCCTTTGTTTCTCGACGAAGTGCCGATCCGGTTCGGAATTTCGGATCCGGAGTCGCACTATCACGTGCCGCTCTTGCTCTCACCCTTCGGGATGTCGACCTACAGAGGCAGCTGAAGCCCCTCCGTCTGCGCCGCCATATCCGCGCGCATACGGCTGATAATGAAATCGGTGAAGAGGCGGATCTTCGGATCACGCAGGCGACGGTGTTGGGTCAGGCAGGATAGTTGCGTTGGCAAGGGCGGCGTCGCGGTGGCAACGGGCACAAGCCGACCATCGCGCAGATAATCGGCGACCTCAAAGATCGGCTTCATCACAATTCCGCGCCCGCCAAGCGCCCAGCCCGTCAAGACATCGCCATCGTCAGACTCAAAGGGGCCGGAAATATCGAAAGTCTCGGTTCCGGCAGGGGTCTGCAGGGCCCAGCGGAATTCCGTGGCGCCGGGGAAGCGAAGATTGAGGCACTCGTGCCGGTCGCGGACCAATGCCTCGCCGTCGATCGGATTCCCGCGCCGCTCTATATAGGCTGGTGCCGCGCAGAGGATTCGGGCGCATTCGGCGACCTGCCTGACCTTGAGTGTTGAGTCCTCAAGCCGCCCGAGGTGAAAGGCCAGATCGAGGCCTTCGGCCACCACATCAATCTTGCGATCTGAGAGGCGCAGGCGCACGTCGATCTGCGGGTATGCGTCCTTGAAGGCGGGGACGTGGGGCGCGACAAACCGCCGGCCAACACCAAGCGGGGCGGCGATATAGACCGTGCCGCGGGGGTTCTGTGCGGTTTGGGCGACCGCGGATTCGGCTTCCTCAATGGCATCGAGGATCTTGCGAGCGCCATCATAGAAAATGCGGCCGTTCTCTGTTGGCTGAAGGCTGCGGGTGGTTCGATTGAAGAGCCGCAAGCCGAGATGTTTCTCAAGTTCGCCGATCCGCGCCGAAGCCACGGCGGGCGAGGTTCGCTGGTCGCGAGCGGCAGCGCTCATGCTGCCAAGTTCGTAAACGCGGACAAACATCCGGATGTTGGCGACATAGGCCATTATTAGGCAGACCTTGAAAGTGTTGAGGCATTTGACGGATTAACAAATAAATCATCGCCGGTATAGCCTCCTGTCAAATAATCGGAGGGACATGGGATGTATGATGCAGTTCTCTTGATGGAGTGGGTGGAATTTTCGGTCCGCTGGCTTCACGTCATCACCGCGATCGCCTGGATCGGCTCTTCGTTCTATTTCATCGCCCTCGATCTTGGCCTGCACCGCGACAGGAACCTTGAATCGGGCGCCGATGGCGAGGAATGGCAGGTCCATGGGGGCGGTTTCTACCACATCCAGAAGTATCTGGTTGCCCCCTCCAATATGCCAAGCGGCCTCGTTTGGTTCAAATGGGAGAGCTACATGACGTGGCTCTCGGGCTTCGCCCTATTGTTCCTTGTCTACTATCTCGGTGGGGAGCTGTTCCTGATCGACCCCGAGGTTCTGGATATTCCCGTTTGGCAGGGCGCCGCGATCTCGATGGCTTCGCTCGCTTTCGGCTGGATCGTCTATAACCAGCTCTGCAAGACCTTCGTGAACGCCAACCAAACCGCCCTAATGGTCGCGCTCTTCGTCGTCCTCGTCGGCATGGCGCTCTTCTACACCAATGTCTTCTCGGGCCGCGCCGCGCTTTTGCATCTTGGCGCCTTCACCGCGACGATCATGTCGGCCAACGTGTTCTTCATTATCATTCCCAACCAGAAGGTTGTGGTGGCCGATCTCATCGCAGGCAAGAAGCCCGATCCGAAATACGGCAAGATCGCCAAGCAGCGCTCGACCCATAACAACTATCTGACCCTGCCGGTCATCTTCCTGATGCTGTCGAACCACTATCCGCTGGCATTCGCCACCGAGTGGAACTGGCTCATCGCCTCTCTCATCTTCTTGATGGGCGTCTCGATCCGGCATTTCTTCAACTCGATGCACGCCCGCAAAGGCCAGCCGCATTGGACATGGGCCGTGACCGTGATCCTCATGCTGATTATCGCGTGGCTTTCCTCCGAGCCGAGCTACCACAAGCAGCAGGATGCCATGGCGGCGCGGCTCGTTGAGCAATACGCCAGCGCCGAAGGTTTCGAAGAGGTCCAGGATATCATCCTGGGCCGCTGCTCTATGTGCCATACATCTGAACCGGTCTATGGCAATCTGATGTGGGCGCCCAAGGGCGTTCTTCTGGAAACGCCCGAGCAGATCGCAGCGCAGGCGCAGGAAATCTATCTGCAGGCCGGGGCGACCAATGCGATGCCGCCTGCCAATGTGTCTTTCATGGATGAGGAAGAACGCGCCAAGATCGTGGCGTGGTTCAAGGCCGCGCAGGGCTAGGGCCTAGCGGCCAAAGCGCCATTCGGTGATCTGCTTATAGGTCTCGCCGGGGCGCAGAAGGATCGACGGGAAATCGGGATGGTTCGGCGCATCGGGCCAGAGCTGGGCCTCGAACGCGAGACCTTCGTAATTTCGATGCCCCGGCCGTCCAGCATCGCGTCCATCGAACACATGAAGCCCCGGCTCGGTCGTGGCCATCGTCATCGTCACGCCGCTTGTGCCTTTGAGCCATAAGACATCGCGCAATGGACCGCGGGCTTCACTGGTGCAGAAATTGTTGTCGAGTGGCGGCTCTCCCGGCGCCGGCTTGCGAGCGTTGCGAAAGTCGAACTCTGTTCCTTCAACCTCGGAGATTTCACCTGTGGGCAGGCCTTCGTCAGTGATCGGCAGGATGTGGTCGGCGGCGATCCTGAGGCTGTGCCCTTCCCAGCTTTTCGAGCCATCGAGGTTCCAGTAGCTGTGGTTGGCAAGGTTCATGAGCGTCGTGTCGTCGGTTGTCGCCGTCAGTGTCAGCCGCAGTGTTGCGGGGGCGCTGACCTCAAAGATCGCGCAGATGCGGCGATTTCCCGGTAGCTCGCAAACCCCATCGGCAAGGTCGATCTCGAAGGTTGCCGATGATGGGCCATGCTCCGTCAGCCGCCAAATCTGGTAGTGGGTGCCGTTTCGCCCGGAATGCAGCGAATGCTTGCTGTCTTGGTTGCGTTCAAGCTCGTGCATCATCCCGCCGATCCGCACCCGCCCGCCGCCGATACGGTTGGCGACCGGCCCAATGATCCCGCCGTGATAGCGCATCTCTTTCGCGTAGCAGGGCAGATGATCGGAGTTGAGCGTCAGGTCATAGGGCACGCCAGCCAACCGCACGGAATGCAGGTTGGCGCCCAATGTGAGAAGGCCAACCGTCAGATCGCCAGCGGAAATCTCGATGCGGTGAACATCTTTGCCGCCAGCGGTCTGGCCGAAGGGGTGCATGATCGGATCAGCGCTTTCCGTAGTAGAGGCCGACGACGTGCTCGGCCTGCGCGAAGAAGAGCCAGCGCGAGGCGAAGACGCCGACGATATGCGAGATGATCGCAAGAACGGCAAGCATATGCCCGAAGGGCGCGAGCAGCAGCAGGATCGGCAGACCGATCCCCATCAGGAGCGACAGGATCCGCAGGCGGCCCGCGTGTTTGCGGCCGACGACATAGACCATCTCCTTAAGCAGATAGTTGGTGCCGGTATGCGGCGGTTCGAAAGCGCGGACCTGTGCGGCGGTCCCAAGGCCCGAGGCCGTGCCGATATCCGAGCCCGATTTGCCCAAGGCCCCATCGCCGCGCATCCAGTTAAGAAGCTGAAGGAGGCCAGCCAAGGCCAAGAGGGCCAGCGCATAGTCGACCTGTCCGGTCATCAGGCTGCCGCCCGCGCCCGCATAGCCAAGAAACATCAAGGGCGTCGAAAAATCGCGCCAGCGCGGCACGGTCTTGAGCTGGGCATAGATCATCGAGGTCGCAAAGACCGTGAGGACCGACAGGATCGCCCCCGCATATCCGAGGTAGGTGAACCGAGTCCCAAGGAATACGAGGCCCGCGCCATAGACTGCCATCACGAGAAGCGCGACCACCGACAAGACGCCTTCGCGGCTGAGCCAGCTGGTCTTCCACTGTGTGAAAGCACGAAGCGCGCGCTCAGGGTGTTTGAGGTGGAAGGTCGAGGCGATGAGGCCACCCACGGCAAAGAGATAGGCGATGGCGAACCAGATGAAGGCCATGAGACCCTCGGGCACGATCATGCCGAGGCCGATGAAGAACAGCATGCCAAAGCCGATGCCCGACAGCGTGGTGAAGATAATGACAGACTTGGCGGGATGCATCAGGCGTTACCTCCGGGAAGGGACGACAGCATTTTGTCGAGCCAGCCGACAAAGCCTTTGCCATCGGTGGCAACCGGCTCGAGAAGCGGCGCGAGGGTGTTGATCTCGCCGCTGCAATCCTTGGGGCGCGGCGGCAGGTATTTGTTGGTCGGGCGGGTGCCTTGTTCGGGCATCAGGTCCATCCCGCCGCGCTCGGCGGTGAGCTTGCTGACGTTCGAATCGGGATCGGCGAAATCGCCGAAATGCCGCGCGCCGGCGGGGCAGGTGCGCACGCAGGCCGGGATCTGATCCTCTTCGGGGAGGTTCTCGTTATAGATCCGGTCGATGCAGAGGGTGCATTTCTTCATCACCCCCGCCGTGGCGTCGAGCTCCCGCGCACCATAGGGGCAGGCCCAAGCACAAAGGCCGCAGCCAATGCAGGCGTCTTCGTTGACAAGGACGATCCCGTCAGCGGTGCGCTTATAGCTCGCGCCGGTCGGACAAACGGTCACGCAGGGCGCATCCTCGCAGTGCAGGCACGACTTGGGGAAGTGGATGAGCTGCGCGGGGCCGGTTTCGGGCTTAACCTCGTAGCTGTGCACGCGGTTCAGGAACGTGCCCGAGACATTGGGGCCATAGGCATCGGTGTCGGACAGCGCGGCGCCATAGTTCTCGGTGTTCCAGCCTTTACAAGAAATCACGCAGGCATGGCAGCCGACACAGGTATCAAGGTCGATCACCAGCCCGAGCTTGCGGTCGGTCGATTGGGGAAGTTGGGTCATGACTTGGTCTTCCAGGCAAGGTTCTTGGGTGCCTGCGGCACCGGAGACTTGATCGGCGGGTGATGCGGCTGGCTGGCGCTGGGCGCATCGGCGCGGTTGATATCGACGCGCAGATCGAACCATGCGGCTTGGCCGGTCACCGGATCGGAATTGGCCCAGCGCATTCCGTCGCCCCGCGGCGGCAGAAGCTCGCTGATGAGGTGGTTGAGAAGGAAGCCCTTGGACGATTCCGGCGTCTCGCCCTCAAGCGCCCAAGCCCCCTGCCGTTTGCCGATGGCGTTCCATGTCCAGGCGGTCTTGGAATTGAGCGCCTGCATCTCCATCGCCGGGACGGTGATCTCGCCATGCGCCGAGGTGACCTTGGCCCAATCGCCCGGCTTGAAGCCGCGCTTCTTCCAGATTTCGGTCGGGATATAGAGCGGGTTCATCCCGTGCAGCTGCCGCAGCCAGGCGTTCTGGCTGCCCCAGCTGTGATACATGGCCATGGGCCGCTGGGTCAGCGCGTGGAACGGGTAGGCTTCGGTATCGACGAGGCCCTCCTCAAAAGGCGCATACCAGATCGGCAGCGGCTCCATCGCCTTCAGGATGCGCTCGCGCAGATGCTCGGGCGGCTGCCGATCGCCGTGGCCCATCGCGGCCAGCTGGAACCGGCGCATCGGCTCGGAATATAGCTGGAAGATGTAGGGCTGCGGCGCGTCGTAGAAGCCGAGCCTAACGGCCCAATCCTGATAGGCGGTGTTGAACGGCTTGTAATAGGCGGCCTCTTCGGGAACGT
>JBFEXG010000353.1:0-2216 GCA_041546005.1 Paracoccaceae bacterium | reverse complement strand
TTATAGGCCTTGGCGATGTTGAAGGCGATGTTGGTGGCGAGCGAGGTTTTCCCCATCGAGGGGCGACCGGCGAGGATCAGAAGGTCGGACTTGTGCAGGCCGCCGAGCTTTTTGTCCATGTCGACAAGGCCCGTCGAGATGCCGGCCAAGCCTCCGTCCCGTTGGTAGGCGGCGTTGGCGACATTGACAGCATCGGTTACGGCCTTGAGAAAGCTTTGAAATCCTGAATCTGCAGAGCCCTGTTCTGCGAGCTTGTAGAGCGCCTGCTCGGCCTCGACGATCTGCTCTTTCGGTTCGCTGTCGACGCTGACACGCGCGGCCTTGTCGCTGATATCGCGGCCAACTTGAATGAGCTCGCGGCGGATCGCCATGTCGTAGATCATTTGCGCGTAATCACGCGCGGCGAATGCCGAGATCGCGGCACCGGCGAGGCGGGCGAGATAGGCAGTGCCGCCAAGCTGCTGAAGGCCTTCGTCTTCTTCAAGGAAGGCCTTGAGCGTGACCGGCGAGGCCAGCGCATTCTTACTGATCCGGCTGGCGGCTGTCTCGAAAATGCGGGAATGGACAGGCTCGTAGAAATGCTGAGGGCCAATGATCGAGGCCACGCGATCAAACACGTCGTTGTTGGTCAGGATCGCGCCGAGAAGCTGCTGCTCAGCCTCGATCGAATGCGGCATGACCTCGGCTGGAGACTCGTCGCTGGCGGTGTTCCGGATCGTCGATACGTTGTTCACGGTGACACTCCCTACCGGCGCAGCGCCCGTTTCGGACCGGCCTCATTCCCCACCCGCGGGACATAGCAAATCCAACCCTCAGACCGCAAAATGTATGTTTCTGTGGACTGTCTGTGGATATCCGGAGCGAGCCCACATCTTGGACCCGCGAGGGCCCAAAGGTCAATATCTTGATTGGGTGGTCAGCTCGCTACTGCCAGAGCACCGAAAAAATTCGCTCAGGGGCAGAGATCCCTTTGAGGGCGGCTTCCTCGCGGAATTCGGTTGGAAACTCGGATTCGACGAGGGCGCGCAGGGCTTCTGAGATCAGAATCTCGTCGCTTCCCGCCTTGGCGCAGATACGGGCGGCCTTCTGAACGGTCTTGCCGAAAAGGTCGTTGCTATCGGCCACCGGCTCTCCGGCATCGAGGCCGATGCGAACATGGAGCTTTTCGTTGCTGGCGAGGTTGAAGGTCTCGAAACCCACCTGAATAGCCCGCGCGCAGCGCACGCCCGCGTCGGCGGCGTCAAAAGCCGCCATGATCCCGTCGCCCGTATGCTTGACCTCGCGCCCGCCCACATCGCGCAGCGACCGGCGGACGATGGAATCGTGGGCGCGCACCAGTTCCACCGATTTCACATCGCCCACGCGGGCGGTCATGGCGGTCGAATCGACGAGATCGGTGAACATCACCGTGCGGAAAGCGGGCTCGATCTCGCCGTGGTGCCCGGAGGCATGGGGATCGGAAACACGGCCCAGAAAGGCTTCCACTGCCGATAGATCGACGGGAATGACTTCCAGTCCGACCATGCCATGCGCTCTGCGGTGAACCTCCATCGCGGTCTCGGCATCAGGCGCGTCGATCAGGCAAAAGCCGGAGTTGCGGCTGGCATCGAACCAGTAGGTGATAAAATTCACCCCGTAATCGGCCTGAATTTCCATATCGCGCCGATGGGCTTCGGCCACATCCGCCGCGCTGAATCCGGTCAGGTCATGTCGGTCGAGAAAGATTGGCATGGGCGCCTCGCAGTCTTGCCGTTTCAGCAAGACTGCCGCCGCTGCCCCGTCAGGTCAAAGAAAAATGCCGTTCCTCAGGCGTGCTTGGCCTGCCACTCGGCCGGGGAGCGGAGGAATTCCTCAACGCCATCAAGGGTTTCGGCGTCAAAGGCCCCGCGCGCTTTGGCTTCGGCCAGAACATCCCACCAAGTGCAGAGATACATGAGCTGAACCCCGTGATCGCCGAGCACCTTCTCCACGCCCTCGAAGATCCCGTAGTAGAAGATCACCGCCGTGGCGTTGCAGGTGGCGCCGGTCTCGCGGATTGCGTCGACGAAGGAGAGCTTGGAGCCGCCGTCGGTGGTGAGGTCTTCCACGAGAAGCACGCGCTGCCCTTCGGTCATCACGCCCTCGATCCGCGCGTTGCGGCCATAGCCCTTGGGCTTTTTCCGCACATAGGTCATCGGCAGGGCGAGGCGCTCGGCGATCATCGCGCCGAATGGAAT
>JBFEXG010000013.1:0-19788 GCA_041546005.1 Paracoccaceae bacterium | reverse complement strand
GCCACTTCGCGCCCGCGATTTCGAGGAACTTCGCCTCGGTCGCCTCGGGCTTGTTCCAATATTCAAGGAACATCACCGGATCAGGCGCCTTGACCGCGATCGCCCCTTCCTCGCCCACGGCGCAGGTGCGCCTCTCGGCCTCGTTCAAGACCTCGAGCTCATGCCCCGGCACGGCAAAGCCCATCACCCCCGGCTCGGCGGGCGCAAGGGCGGCGCAGGAGGAGACGATCATATTGCATTCGGTCTGGCCGTAGAATTCGTTGATCGTGCAGCCAAAGGTGGCGCGGCCCCAGTCGATCAGCTCGGCCCCCAGCGTCTCGCCGCCAGAGGCGACAGAGCGCAGGGTGAGGCCATGGGCCGCCTCGGCGGGCGCCTGGCGCATGATTTTGAGCGCGGTCGGTGGAAGGAAGGCATTGCGAACGCCAAAGCGGCGCATGAGGTCGAAGGCCTCGGTGGCCGAGAACTTTGGCATCCGCCTAGAGACTACGGTGATCCCGTGATGAAGGGCGGGCATCAAGACGTCGAGCAGGCCGCCGATCCACGCCCAGTCGGCAGGTGTCCAGATCCGGTCGCCGGGTTGGGGGAAGAAATCGTGGCTCATCTCCACCCCCGGCAAATGGCCAAGGAGGACGCGGTGGGCATGCAAGGCGCCTTTGGGATTGCCGGTGGTGCCGGAGGTATAGATCAGGATGGCGGGATCATCGACGGCGGTATCGACGGGGCCAAAGTCGGTGCTTTCGCCAGCAATCACGGCGTGGAAATCTTCCGCACCTTCTGAAGCCTCGATGCAGATAACCCGCTCAAGCGCGGGCAGTTGATTCCGAAGTGCGATGATCTTGGCCGCGCCTTCGGCGTTGGTAATGACGACCTTTGCCCCCGAATCCTTCAGCCGATGGAGAAGGGCATCCGGCCCGAAGAGGGTGAAAAGCGGCAAGGAAATGCAGCCCATCTTCAGCGCCGCGATATGGGCAAGCGCGGTCTCGACGCCCTGCGGCAGGAGAACAGCGATCCGGTCGCCGCGTGCGCAGGTCTTGGAAAGCGCGTTGGCCAGCTGATTGGAACGGGCTTTGAGATCGCCGAAGGAGACTTCGGCCCCAGCCCCATCCGCGCCCACATCAATCAGGGCAATCCGCTCCGGCTCCCGATCCGCCCATTTGTCGCAGATATCGACGCCGATGTTATAGCGCGCAGGGATGTCCCAGCGAAACTTGGCGCGGGTTTCTTCGACGGTGGGAAAAGCGGTGAGCATCGGCGGTCCTCTTCTGCGAAATGACCGCGCCCTCAGCCCAAGGTCAATCCGGCACGTTGTCGATGCCCGATCCGCCCAAGGGATGGCAGCGCAGGATGCGCCGTGCGGCGAGGTAGCTGCCTTTAATGCCGCCATGCTTTTCCAGCGCCTCAAGCGCATAGGCGCTGCAGGTCGGTTGATAGCGGCAGCCATGCCCGACCCACGGGCTAAAGGCCAAGCGATAGCCCTTGACGGGAAGTGACAGGATCCAGGCGAGCGGGGTCATTTGTGGATCTTCCCAAGCGCGGCTTTCAGGTCGCTCTGCATCTGAGCGAAATCGGCGGCCGCGGTCGCATCGCGGCGGCCCACCAATACATAGTCCCAGCCGGGCTTGGCGCAAGTCGGCAGCACCAGACGGGCGATTTCCCGCAAACGGCGTTTGGCGCGGTTGCGGGCGACGGCGTTGCCGACCTTCTTGGAACAGGTAAAGCCCACGCGAACCGCCTCGAGGCCATCGTCGCGAAAGCGGGCCTGCAGGTGAAATCCGGGAAGGGCCATCCGGCGGCCCTGCGCGGCGGCAAGGAAATCCGCCCGCTTTGTCATGATCTCGGGGCGAACGAAAACCGCCGCAGGCGTTGCCTCGGCGGTTTCAGGCTTTTCAGCTTCTGGCGTGGTCATGGCCACACCCAAACGCTATCAGGCGCTCAGGACCTTGCGGCCGCGGGCGCGACGGGCGTTAAGCACCTTGCGGCCGGCTTTGGTCGCCATGCGGGCGCGGAAGCCGTGACGGGCCTTGCGAACCCGGTTCGAGGGTTGGAACGTGCGCTTCATCGCGTTCTCTCCGTATCCTTGAGGCCGAACCGCACCGTGCGGGATTCGAGGCCTATGTCATTCGAAGCCCTGCCAATAGAGGCGGGCGGGAAGCCTGTCAACACGACCAGAGCGAAGAATCGACCGCTTTGAGCGATTTTTCCGGTGCGAATTGTTACAGGCACGCGCTTTTACCCCAGCATTGGGGCACAGGCAATCAAGCTCCTGTGAAGCCACTGGCGCGGATGGTCTCTTTGGTCCATGTCGGTCGGAACATATCAAACCCCGGACCTTTCCTTGCCTGTCTCGTTTTCGCGCCACCTTCCTTGGATCACGATTGCCGCAGTCGCCGTTCTTGGCATCGTATTCCTGCGAGATCAGGTAACCTTCGCCGCACTTGCCGAGAATCGCGATTGGCTCAATGGCCTTCGCGATGCGAATTACCCGGCTTTCGCCCTCGGTTTCGTGGCCGTCTATGCTCTGGCAGTCGCCTTTTCTCTGCCCGGCGGCCTGATGATTACTCTCGCTGGCGGCTATCTTTTCGGGCTTTTTCCCGGCGTGCTCTTCAATGTCGTTGGGGCCACGCTTGGGGCGACGGCGCTGTTCTTGGCCGTTCGCGCCGGGCTTGGGGATGGGCTGACGAAGCGGCTCGAGGCCTATGGCGGGCGCGTCGCGCGGATCAAGGCGGGGTTGGATGAGAATCAGTGGTCGATGCTGTTTCTGATCCGTCTGGTGCCAGCGGTGCCTTTCTTCGTGGCCAATCTGATCCCGGCGCTTCTTAACGTGCCGCTTTCCCGCTTCGCGATTTCGACCTTCCTCGGCATCCTGCCCGGTGCCTTTGTCTTCACCAGCCTCGGTTCGGGGCTGGGCGAGGTTTTTGCTAGCGGTGCGGAGCCCGATCTGGGTGTGATCTTTACCGCGCCTGTTCTGGTGCCGCTGATCGGCTTGTGTATCCTCGCGCTGATCCCGGCCATAGTTCGGGCCAAACGCGGAGGCGCGCGGATCTGATGGAGCGCATCAAAACCGATATTTGCATCATTGGCGCGGGCTCGGGCGGCCTTTCGGTCGCGGCGGGGGCCGCGCAGATGGGCGCGCGTGTGGTCCTTATCGAAGAAGGCGAGATGGGGGGCGACTGCCTCAACCACGGCTGCGTTCCTTCAAAGGCGCTGCTTGCCGCTTCCGCTCAAGTGCCCCGCCCGAGCTATGCCGAGGCGATGGCCCATGTGAAAGCCTCGATCGCCACCATCGCCCCGCACGATAGCCAGGAGCGGTTTGAAGGGCTTGGCGTTCGGGTGATCCGGGCGCGCGGCGAATTCATTGGGCCCAAGACCGTCATGGCGGGGGAGGCCGAGATCGAAGCGCGGCGGTTCGTGGTGGCTACAGGTTCGCGGCCCATGATCCCCGGTATCCAAGGGCTGGCGGACACGCCATTTCTCACCAACGAAGCCTTGTTTGGCCAGCAGGACCGGCCAGAGCACCTGATCGTCATTGGCGCAGGCCCAATTGGCCTCGAACTCGCGCAGGCGCATCTGCGGCTGGGAAGCAAGGTCACGGTGATTGAGGCGGCCAAGGCACTGAGCCGCGAGGAGCCGGAGCTTGCGCAGATCGTCGTAGATCGGCTTCGGCAGGACGGGCTTGTGATCCTCGAGAACACAATGGTCACGAAAGTAGGCGGCAAAGCCGGCGCGATTTGGGTTGAGACTGGCGCAGGCCGTGTTGAAGGCTCTCACCTCCTCGTCGCGGCGGGCCGCGCCCCGAACGTTCAGAACCTTGGGCTGGAGGCCGCAGGCATCGCCTTTGATACGGTCGCGGGCATAAAAGTCGGACTTGACCTCAAGGCATCAGGCAACCGGCGCGTCTATGCCATTGGCGATGTGGCCGGTCGGCGGCATTTCACGCATCTCGCGGGTTATCAGGCGGGGATCGTCGTGCGCTCGGCGGTTTTGGGCCTTCTGGCCCGCGAGCGGCAAGACCACATCCCCCGCGCGACCTTCACCAGCCCCGAGATCGCCCATGTCGGCCTGACCGAGGCCGAAGCGCGGGCCAAGTTTGGAGATGGCATCGAGGTGGTTCAGGTCGGCTTCGACAAGAGCGACCGCGCGGTCACGGCGGGCCAGACCGAGGGGGCCATCAAAGTGATCGTCCGCAAGGGCAAGCCGATTGGCGCGGGCATCGTCGGGCCGGAGGCGGGCGAATTGATCGCCATGTGGGCGATGGCGATCTCGTCGGGCCTTGGCATGGCTGCCATTTCCAACACGGTTTTGCCCTATCCAACTCTTGCCGAGATTAACAAACGGGCTGCGAGTGCCTATTTTGGTCCAAGACTATTTGAAAGCCGTATGATCAAGCGGATCACCCGTTTGGTTCAGAGGTGGCTGCCCTAGGGGCGGAGGGACAATGCTGAATACGCTCTCAGGGCGTTTTCTGGTTCTGACGGTCGTCTTCGTCATGGTGGCGGAGGTGCTGATTTTTGTGCCTTCCGTGGCGCGTTTTCGGCAAGACTACCTGCTTCTTCACCTTGAAAGGGCGCAGATCGCCTCGCTCTCGCTTTTGGCCGACGACATGATCTCGGACGATCTCGAGCAGGAGCTCTTGAAGAACGCCGGTGTTTTCAACGTCGTTCTGCGCCGAGACGAGGTGCGCCAGCTGGTGCTTTCGTCCGAAGTTCCGGGGCCGGTTGAGGTCACCTACGATATCCGCGGTGCATCGGCTTGGGTTTTGATCCGGGACGCGATGATGACGCTGTTTGAGCCTGGCGATCCGGTGATCCGGGTGATCGGGATGCCAGTTAAGGATGGTGGGCAGGAGATCGAAGTTACTATGGAGCAGGCCCCCTTGCGGGCCGCCATGATCGACTATGGCCTCAACATTCTTCTTTTGTCGGCGGTGATCTCGGTGATTACCGCGACGCTTCTTTTTGTTGCCGTGCGGGCCTTCCTCGTGAAGCCCATCAAGGGGGTGGTCGGGCATATGCAAAGCTATGCCAAGGCACCCGAAGACGCCCGGCGGATCATTGCCCCGACAGCGGGCCTGATCGAGCTGCGTGAGGCCGAAGAGGCGCTGCAAATGATGCAGCAACAACTTACCGCCGCACTGCGCCAGCGCGAGCGGCTCGCGCAGCTAGGCGAAGGGGTCGCCAAGGTGAGCCACGATTTGCGCAATATCCTCTCCTCGGCGCAGCTTTTCGTTGACCGGATCGAAGCTTCGGAAGATCCGGTCGTGCAGCGCCTTGCGCCCAAGCTCGTCAATTCGATCACCCGCGCGGTCCACCTGTGCGAGAATACTTTGGCCTTCGGCCGCGCCGATGAAGCGCCACCCAAACTTGGGCGGATCAGCCTTGCCGAGATCGTCGCCGAAGTGCTCGATAGCGAGCGGCTGGCGGCGGGAGAGTATGACCTGAGCTTTTCCGAGGATATTCCCGGCGGGCTGATCATCCGCGCCGATGCCGAACAGCTCTATCGTGTCTTGTCGAATCTTGCGCGCAACGCCCGGCAAGCGATCATGGCAACGGGCAGGCCCGGCGAGGTGAGCATCCACGCCCATGAAGACGACACTCAGTGGTGGATCACCGTGACCGATACCGGCCCGGGCCTTCCGCAACGCGCCCGCGAGCATCTGTTCCAGGCGTTTCAGGGGGGCGTTTCCAAGGGCGGTGCAGGCCTCGGTCTTGTCATCGCGGCCGAGCTGGTGCGGGGGCATGGCGGGCGGCTCGAGCTGGGTCGCACAGACGAAACCGGCACCGAATTCGTGATCTGCCTGCCCAAGGCGCAGCTTGCTTCGGGAAAATGATTTCTTTCGTTTTCGCCCTTGCAAAGCCCCGCCGCTAGGGCTACATCCGCCCCACTCTGACGCGGACTGGTAGCTCAGTTGGATAGAGTACTTGACTACGAATCAAGGGGTCGGGGGTTCGAATCCTCCCCAGTCCGCCACTTTCCCAGTTCTCACTGATTTGACCAAAAGGTCGTCTGGAATAGCCACTGTTATCCGGATAACTTGGCTATGGGAAAATTGAGGGCGCAGGATTGCGCCCTGAAGGGGGTAATATGCCACTCGGTCCGGGTGTTCGACCAACAGCAGTGCAGAAGCAGGCTCCAAGGGGGCTGTTTTTCTGCTCGGTGCCCGACAATCACACTGTCCAGATCCAACCAAAGAACGGAAGAACGCCGGTCGCAGTCTTCCCGAATTGTATTGTTCTTCCGCCCGACCTTCATGCCGAACTCGTTCGCAGGTCGATCACCTATTGGCATCCAATGCAGGATAGATTCCCGTTGAAGGGTATTCCTTGGATCGTGAATGCTTGCGCCGACGCAGACGAATACCAAAGTGGCCTCGAAATGCTTGCCAAGGCGACCGCCGGAACAAGGCTCCCGGTTTTCAACAGGCCGGAGGTTGTCCTTGAGACGGCGCGTGACAAGATCATCGAAAAAGTAAGCGGGATCGACGGTCTGACGGTTCCGAACTGTCTCAAGTTCGAGCCCAAGCTTCCCAAGGATTTTCAAGACGCGTTTGAGCAGGGCGGCTTCACCTATCCTGTGCTCGTTCGGCCTGCCGCCTCGCAGACCGGACAGGGGCTGATCAAGATCGACGGCCCGCAGGATTGGGACAAGATTTATACCATCCACTGGGCGGGGCGTTCGCTTTATATGACCCAGTTTGTGGAACGCCGAGACGAGCATGGAACCTACACCAAGTTCCGCGTCGCCTTCATCAACCGAAAGCCCTATTTCAAATCGGCTGTGACCAAGAGCGAGCCAATCGTCCATGGCTCCATGCGGACCATAGAGAGCGCCACGAAAGAGATCGAAATGCTTGATCGTCTTGCAGAGGATCCAGCCTTGGCTCGGATCATCGAAAAGCTTGCTCAGGTCATCCGCTTGAACTTTTGGGGCGTCGATCTCGGCTGGTCGGCCGAGGGCGATTTCGTTTTCTTCGAAGCCACCGCGGCCATGAGCATCGCTGCCACAACTCATACCCCTGACGAGGTCATGAAGGTGTTTGGCCGGATCGCCTTCCCAATCTTTGAAAATCTCGGGAAAGCGATCCTGACGCCTTCAAGCTGGGACTGCTGGCCCGAAGCTAATGTGCCGAAGGTCTCTGTCAGGAGAGCTTGATGCCGCCGGGCAAAGGCTTTCTGGCATCCATCTGGATCGAGGCTTGGGCTCAAATGTGCGCGGTGGATCGTCAATTTTTGGGGGATCGATCTTGGGATTGGTGTCGGCGACAGCCGCGATGAGTCTTGCGCAGGCCTACGGCGCTCAGAAGGAGCATGACCGCCTCTTTCCCATCATCCTCGAGCCGATCCACAAGGCTCTAGCGGCCACAATCAGCAACCCCGCCAGCTGGAGTTGCTGGCGCTAGCTCAAACCCTTTTGGCAATATGGCTTTGTCGCTTTGGTTTGGCGCGCTATCATTTGCTCCAATTCATGGTCAGACGGAGATTTTGGCCAAGGCGGAGGGTGAATGCAGTCAGACGACATTCTGCAGGCGATCATATCGTCGTCGAGCGACGCCATCGTAACCGGCGACTCGGACGGCAATATCGTGACGTGGAATGCCGCTGCCGAACGGATATTCGGACATGGCTCCAAGTCTGCCATTGGCAAGCCGCTGTCGATCCTGATGCCCGAGCGGTTTCGTGCGGCGCATGACGCGGGGATCGCCCGGGTCGTGAAAACTGGCAAGACCAAGGTTGTCGGGCAAGTTCTTGCACTGACAGGTCTTCACGCCACGGGGCGCGAGTTTCCGATCGAGCTGACGCTTTCCACTTGGGAAATGGGCAATCAGCGCTTCTTTGGCGGGATTATCCGCGATGTGACCGAACGAGCCGACATGGAGGCCTCGCTGAGCCGCTCGGAAGAGCGGATGCGGGCGATTATGCAATCGGCCAACGATGCCATTGTCTGTGCGGGAACAGACGGGAAGGTCATCGTCTGGAATGCGGCTGCCGAGCGGATTCTTGGCTATTCGGTTGATGAAATGGCCGGAGCACCGCTGACGACCTTTATCCCCGAGCGGTTCCGCAAGATGCATGAAGCGGGGATCGCGCGCGTGGCTTCGGACGGCGAGCGGCATGTGATCGGCAAGACGGTCGAGCTAAGCGCGGTCCATAAGGACGGGCACGAGATGCCGATCGAGCTCTCGCTCTCGACATGGGAGACCGGCGGCGAGCGGTTTTTCAGCGGCATCATCCGCGATGTAACCGAACGCAAGGCGCTGATGGACAACCTGAGCCTTTCGGAAGAGCGGATGCGGGCGGTGATGGAGTCGGCCACCGACGCAATCATCTGCGCCGATGAGGAGGGGAAGGTCATCCTGTGCAATCCGGCGGCCGAGGCGATGCTGGGCTATACGGCTGATCAGGTTATGGGGCAGTCGCTCACGCTCTTCATCCCCAAGCGCTATCGCAAGGGCCACGAGGCTGGGATCGAGCGTATTCGCAATGATGGCGACCGGCATGTGATCGGCCACGCTGTCGAGCTGCAGGCGCTCCATGCCAAGGGGCACGAGTTTCCAATCGAGCTTTCCCTCGGGACATGGACGAGCGGCGGCAAGCGCTATTTCAGCGGTATTATCCGCGACATTAGCCTGCGCAAGGATGCCGAGGCCAAGATCATCGTCGCCACCAAGGCGCTCGACGACAAGAACCGCCAGCTTGAGGCGCTGTCGATCAAGCTGGCGAAGTATCTCTCCAAGCAGGTCTACGACTCGATCTTCACAGGCAAGCGCGATGTGAAGGTGGAATCCTACCGCCGCAACCTCACGGTCTTCTTCTCCGACATCGCCGGTTTCACCGAAATGACGGACAAGATGGAAGCCGAAACCATCAGCGAGCTTCTCAACCACTACCTCAGCGAAATGGCGCGGATTGCCGAGGTTTATGGGGGAACGGTCGACAAATTCATTGGCGACGGTGTGATGATCTTTTTCGGTGATCCCGAGACAAAGGGCGAAAAGGAAGACGCGATTGCCTGCGTGAAAATGGCGCTCGAGATGCGGGCACGGGTGCAGGCGCTTTGCCGGGAGTGGTCGAGCCAAGGGTCTGCCGATCCGCTGCACGTCCGGATCGGGATCAATACCGGCTTTTGCACGGTCGGCAATTTCGGCTCTGACGAACGGATGGACTACACCATCGTTGGCGGGCAGGTGAACGCCACTTCGCGGCTAGAGACTGCCGCGGCGAACGATCAGATCCTCCTGTCGCACGCGACCTATGCGCTCGTGAAGGACGAGATCTATTGCGAGCCGGTCGGTCAGCTTCAGGTCAAGGGGATCGCCCGACCCATTAAGACCTACGAGGCGATCTCGACCCGCGAAGAGTATCTTCAGCGGACCAAGCGCATCGAAGAGACCGGGGATGCCTTTAATCTGTCGGTCGATCTTAATGCCCTTGACCCCGAAGAGCGCCGCCGCGCCAAGGAATCTCTGATGAAGGCGATTCAGGCTTTGGACGAGCAGAGCGGCTAGGCCGCTTTGCGCCGGCGTCTGGTGAACCAGATTGCGAGGCCGCCAAGGATCGCCAGAAGGCCATAGTCGATCACCGGTATGCGGATGATCTCGTTCAGCTGCGCCCAGCCGCGTTCGGAATAGACGACAAAGACCGCGCCGGCAAAAATCGCAAGTATGATACCGCGGACCAGACGGCTGAGGCCAAGGCCGTGCATCTGCGTCACGATAAACATAGCGGCAAACCCGAAGAGGAACATCGGCCAAATCTCTTGTCCGGCCACGAGGGCCACTGTCACGCCATGCACAAGGACAGAGACCTCAAGCGTCACGGTCCACCATTTGTTGGTGTGGACGCGGGTGAAGACAAAGGCGCCTTGGATGAGCAACAGGAAGGTATAGAAGAAACCCAAGAGGTGCCCGGGCGTGGTCTCCATCGGGTGGAACCAATAGGTATAGGTGACCGCCCAAGCGAAATAGTAGCCATGATAGCGGATGAGCATGGGCCGCAGCGTTTTCAACCATCCGCCGGCATAGCCGAAGAAGAGGCCGCGCCGCGGGGCTTCGATCATCAGGACGATGATCAGAAGGAAAATGACCGATATCTGCGAGGAAAATACCGAGGTATCCTGTGCCAAACCATCATACCAGATGGCCGTCTGCAGATAGTGCAGGCCGATGAAGGCGAAGGTGCCTATCAGGCCAATCCAGTTGACCAGATGCATCCGGCCCCGGTCGCGCAATTCCTCGCGATGCCGCACGGCCCACCAGATCAGACCCCAGAAGAAGACCTGGTGTGCGAGATAAAAGCCCCAAGCAGTGGCCCGGCTTGCCCAATCGGGATCTATCCGTTTCCAGTAATACCAAGCTGCGCCCTGATCGGGCAGGTGCGGGAAGCCGTCGAGAAACGGCTGAAGCGTCAGGATAGCAAAGGTTGCCAGAACGGCTCCGACAACCGCAAACCAGAACGTTTTCCAAAGGGGCGAAATCTTACTCATAACCAACCTACGAATGGGATCCCCGGTCGGATCAGAAATCTACAGTGACACCCGGAAGATTGAGCGCTTTGACCAGATCGCGGAGTTCCTGACGCGCAGCGACGTTGGAAATATTGAGCTGAGAGACACCAAGATCGCGCAAATCGAGGAGCGTCAGGCCGCGCGGGAAAAGCTCGCGAAAGATTACCCGCTCGTTAAAGCCGGGAGCGATGCGGAAACCGATGCGCCGCGAAAGCTTGGTCAGCGCCGCTTCCATCTTTTGCTTGTTGACCATGTTCTGCGCGCCAAGGCGGTTGCGCACCACGACCCAGTCGATCGGCGGCAGGCCGGCCTGCGCCCGTAGCTGGCGGGCGTTCCAGACCATCTCGGCATAGACCGAAGGGCCGGTGATCGTCTCGCCGTCATTGTCAACGTGGGCCAAAAGATCGAAGTCGATGAAGCTGTCGTTCAACGGGGTGATGAGGGTATCGGCGAGTGAATGGGCGACTTGGCTCAGGCGCGTGTGGCTCCCGGGGCAGTCGATCAAGATGAAATCGACATCCGGCTCAAGGCCCGCCACCGCCATCGACAGGCGATGATCGAAGACGTTTTCACCGGGCTTAAGCGAAGATTGATCAATTTCCGGAAGCTCGTGATAGCTCGGCGTCGGCAGGTCCAGCCCCTCAGCCATCAGATACCTCTGACGGTTGTGCATATAGCGCGCCAAGCTTTTCTGCCGCAAATCGAGGTCGAGAGTGCCAACCTTGTGGCCCATGCGGGCAAGCGCCGTGGCCACATGCATCGACACGGTCGATTTGCCTGCGCCACCCTTTTCGTTGCCCACGACGATGATATGCGCCACGTGCCCGTCCCCTATCGTTTCTTGCTGGCACTATAGTTTGCGGCGCAGGCAAGGGGAAGCGCGGCAGCGCAGCATGAGCCGCAATTCCTTGGCTTGACTTTGCGTCGCCCAAGCCCCATGTGCTGATGGACCGAAGCCTCCTGCCGCGTGAGCAGTGCGCCGCCCTCGATGAAGTGGCCGCGCGAAGGCTCGGATTAACTGGTTCCCACATTCACGCAGGGGTGCCGCGCTTTGGCGGTGTGCGCGCAATTCGGCGCGCGTGTCAGCCCTTGGCGCAACCCTTTGCCGATGTCGCGGCCGCTCTGGCCGTGGCGCATGACGTGCGTATGCCAAGCGCTGCGCCTGACAGGATAAGACTATTATGGATTTTGATATGCTGGGCCTTGCGCCCCGCCTCATCGCGAAACTTGCCGAAAATGGCATCACCGACCCGACGCCGATTCAGGCGCAGGCCATCCCGCATGCCATGAATGGCCGCGACGTGATGGGCCTCGCCCAGACCGGCACGGGCAAGACGGCGGCCTTCGGCCTGCCGATGCTGGATGCCCTTCTCAAAGAAGGCGGACGGCCGTCGCCCAAGAGCACAAAGGCGCTGGTTCTCGCGCCGACCCGCGAACTGGCGAAACAGATCGCAGACAACCTTTCCACCTATGCCGAAGGCAGTCACCTCAAGGTCGTCCTTGTGGTGGGTGGGGCCGGCATCACCGGCCAGATGCGCAAGCTTGAGAAAGGCACCGCTATTCTCGTGGCGACCCCTGGCCGCCTGCTCGATCTGATCGACCGAAAGGCCGTGCGCCTCGACGAGACCCGCTTCCTTGTGCTCGACGAGGCCGATCAGATGCTCGACCTCGGTTTCATTCACGCCCTGCGCCGGATTGCACCGCTTCTGGCGAAAGAACGGCAGACGATGCTGTTCTCGGCCACCATGCCCAAGCAGATGGCTGAACTGAGCGAGGCTTACCTCTCGAACCCGATCCGCGTTCAGGTCAACCCGCCGGGCAAAGCCGCCGACAAGATCGAGCAATGCGTCCATTTTGTGGGCGCTGCCGCCAAGATGGACCTGCTCGTCGAGCTTCTCGACAAGCACCGCGACGAGCTGGCGCTTGTGTTCGGACGCACCAAACACGGCATGGAAAAGCTTTCCCGCAACCTCGCGGCCAAGGGCTTTGCCGTGACCGCGATTCACGGCAACAAGAGCCAAGGCCAGCGCGAGCGCGCCATTCAGGATTTCCGGGATGGTAAGGTGCGGGTGCTGGTGGCAACCGATGTGGCCGCGCGTGGTCTCGATATTCCGGGCGTGAAGCACGTTTATAACTACGAGCTTCCGAACGTGGCCGAGAACTATGTCCACCGCATCGGCCGCACTGCGCGCGCCGGGGCCGATGGCATGGCGATCGCTCTCTGTGCGCCGGACGAAATGGGCTATCTGCGCGATATCGAAAAGGCGATGAAGGCCACGGTTCCGGTGGCCTCTGGCCGTCCGTGGGATCCAGTTGCCCCTGAACAGCCCAAGCGCCGTAGCGGCCCGCGCCGTAGCGGTGGCAAACCCGGCGGTGCGTCCCACAGCGGGCGTCCGGCAGGTGCCAAGCCGGCTGCCGCTCCGGGTGGGCGTCCCGGCGGGTTCAAGCGCCGTAGTTCGGGCAACAAAAACAGAGCGAATGCCTAACGCTTGAGCGGATAGCGATCCGGCTCTTCGAAGACATCAACAGCCACAGTCCCCGCGGTCGCCTTGACCGCGTGGACCTCTCCCCGGCCGAGGAGATAGGTCTCTCCCGGGCCGTAGGTTTTGGCTTTGCCGTCAATGGTGAATGTCAGCGAGCCTTCGATCACCGTGCCCCACTGAAATCCGTGGGAATGCGGCGGCATCTCGAAATCCTGATGGAAGGTAAAGAACGTCGCCAGCCCCTGATCTGATCGGATTGCCCGAATTGTGACGATGTCTTCTGAAATCGGAACATCGAGAAGCGGGAACTGATTGAAGAAGTCAGGGAAGGGCATCGCACGGTCCTTTGCTTGGGATTCGGCAAGACCCTACCCACAAGCCGCCCAAAAGCAAAACGCCGCCCCGAGGGGCGGCGTTTTGTTTTCCGTGGTCGTCAGGCTTAGAAGCCGAGGCCAGCGTACTTGTTCTTGAACTTCGACACGCGGCCGCCGGTGTCGAGCAGGCGGGACGAACCGCCGGTCCAGGCCGGGTGAACCGAGGGGTCGATGTCGAGCGACATTTGCTCGCCTTCTTTGCCCCAGGTCGATTTCATCTGAACCACGGTGCCATCGACGAGCTTGACGTCGATCATGTGATAATCGGGGTGAATACCTTTGCGCATAGTGGTGCTCCTTATGCGTCGGCGGCGCTGTCGAGCGCCTTGTAGTTGCTCACCTCGGCGATACGGGCCGATTTGCCGCGGCGCGAACGGAGGTAGTAAAGCTTGGCGCGGCGGACACGACCACGACGAACAACGGTGATGCTGTCGATGTTGGTCGAGTGCAGCGGGAACACACGCTCCACGCCTTCGCCGAACGAAATCTTGCGAACGGTGAACGAACCGGCAATGCCCGAGCCGTTCTTGCGGCTGATGCAAACGCCTTCATACATCTGAACGCGGGTGCGGGTGCCTTCGGTCACTTTGTAGCCGACGCGAATGGTATCGCCGGCTTTGAAATCGGGAATTTCCTTCCCAAGGGCGGCAACTTGTTCCGCCTCGAGTTGTGCGATCAGGTCCATCTGATGCGCTCCTATTCTGCTTGCGGTTTGTTCCGCAAAGGTGATGTGCCTCAGAGCTCTCGGTCTTCTTCCGGGTCGCCGCAGCGCCCGCCAGAGATCAGGCAACGTTCCTTTTTGTCGTTCCTTCCGCCCCACCCCGCCGAAGAAAGCAGGCCGATGAGCAAAGAAAGAAATCCGGACGACTCAGCCGAGCCCCGGACGGGCGGTGTATAGGCGGGTTGGACGGTGCGTTCAAGCCTTGGTTTTGGCCTTGAGCGAAGTCAAATAACTGCCCTCTGTTTCTTGCTATAATAGGTTTTCGGCTCTGACTGGGCCACACTGTAGCGGGAGGGAAGCGCATGAAGGTCGGCGGCAAAGTCTTTGTGGTCACAGGTGGTGGCAGCGGCATTGGGCGGCAGTTGGTTTTGGCCCTACTCGCCCGTGGCGCGCGGGTGGCAGCGGTTGATCTTCGGCCCGAGGGACTTGCCTCTTTGGGGGCCGAGGCCGGAGCGGGCGACAGGCTCTCTACCCACGTGGCCGACGTGACCGACCGCGCAAGGGTCGGCAAGCTGCCCGACGAGGTGATCGCCGATCATGGCGAGGTCGACGCCATCATCAACTGCGCCGGGGCGATTCAGCCCTTCATCGATTTCGCCGATCTCGACTATGAGATGATCGAGCGCATGATCAATGTGAACCTCTGGAGCCACATTCACATGATCAAGGCCTTCTTCCCGCACCTCAAGGCGCGGCCCGAGGCTCATATCTGCAATATCTCGAGCATGGGCGGCTTTATCCCCTTCCCGGGCCAAACCATGTATGGCGCCGCCAAGGCAGGGGTGAAGCTTCTCTCCGAAGGGATTTATGCCGAAACGCTGGGCACCAACATCCATGTCACGGTGGTCATGCCCGGCGGGGTCGATACGAATATCTCCCAGAACTCGGGCGTTCCAATGCCCAAGGGGGCGGCAGATGCAGCCCAAAGCATGAAGCCCGTGCCTGCGCCCGAGGCCGCGCGGATCATCCTTGACGGGATCGAAGCCAACAAGCTCCATGTGCTTGTCGGCAAGGATTCAAAGATGCTGAATGCGATGATCCGGATCATGCCAGAGAGAGCGATCCGCTATATCACCAAGCAGATGGCGGGGCTTGTGAGAGACTAGCGACGCTTTTTCACTTGATACTCCGCCCACAAATCGGGGCGGCGCTCTTTCGTGATCTTCTCGGCCTCGGCCTTGCGCCATTTCTCGATCTCGGCGTGGTGGCCCGACATGAGCACCGGCGGGATCTCGCGACCTTGCCAAGTGGCGGGGCGGGTATATTGCGGATGCTCGAGAAGGCCCGCCGAGAAGCTTTCTTCCTCGGTCGAGGCGGCATTGCCGAGCACACCGGGAAGAAGCCGCACCGTCGCATCGAGAAGCGCCTGAGCGGCGATCTCTCCACCCGTGAGAACGAAATCGCCAAGGCTCACCTCTTCGATTCCGAAATGATCCAGAACCCGCTGGTCGACGCCTTCAAACCGACCGCATAGAAGCGTGACGCCGTCACAGGCCGCGAGCTGACGCATCATCGCCTGATCCATCGGCTTGCCGCGCGGCGAGAGATAGATGAGCGGCATCACGCCCCGCGCCTCGCTGCGCGCAGCGGTGATCGCCTTTTCCAGAACGTCAGGGCGCAGCACCATCCCCGCACCACCACCGGCGGGGGTGTCGTCGACATTACGGTGCTTGCCCTCGCCGAACTCACGCAGGTCATAGGTCTTGAGTTGCCAGAGCCCTTCGTTCAGCGCCTTGCCCGTCAGGCTCTCGCCCAAAACGCCGGGAAATGCGCCGGGGAACAGCGTGATCACCTGCGCCTGAAAGGCTCGGGCAAGCGTGGCGGGCTCTTCCATCAGGTCGCGCGGCTTGAGCGAGGCCGTGATCGACTTGCGCCCATGGGATTTGCCGGTGAGGGGGGCGTCTGTCATCGCGCCCTCAGTCCTCGAACAGACCGGCGGGCGGATCGGCGACGATCCGACCGGCGGCAAGGTCGACTGTTGGCACGGCGGCCTTGGTGAAGGGCAGAAGAACGGTCGATTTCGCGCCGGGGCTGTGGATCTCGAGAAGATCGGAAGCGCCATGGTTCAGCACGGCCTTCACCTTGCCCAGAAGCTGCCCGCCCGCGTCATAGACCGGTAGGCCGATCAGGTCGGCGTGATAAAACTCGTCGTCCGGCAGCGAGGGAAGCTGATCGCGTTCGGCATAAAGCTCGGTCCCCTTCAGGGCATCTGCCTCTTCCTTGGTGGCGACCCCGTCGATACGGGCCGTCAGGGCATTCGAGGCGGCACCGGTCAGAACAATCGTGGCAAAGCGGCGGCCGTCCTTGGAATAGAGGGGCGTGTAGTCCGCAATGGCCGCCGGATCGGCGCAGAAGGACTTGAGGCGCACCTCGCCCTTGACGCCAAAGGCGCCGGCGATGGCGCCGACAATGACACGAGATTCAGACATGGCACGTCCCTGTTTGCCGCTTGGGCAGTATCAGTCGGCGATGGCGCCTTGGCAAACCCCTTCCCACCAGATGCCACCGGCCGCGTGGCAGCGGTCAGTGTCGATCTGAAGTTGCAGCGCCATGCCAAAGCCGAAAGCCGCAACCGGGATGAGAAGTTTGCGAAGAAGCCAGAACATCCAAGGCTCCGTAGGGAAGGGGAGAGGCCCGCACCAGTGGCGCGGGCCTCTGTCCGGAATTACTCCGAAGCTTCTTCGGCCGGAGCGGCAGCCTTGGCGGCTTTGGCAGCTGCGCGCTCGGCAGCGGCTTTGCCCGGAACGGCCTTGTTCGGGTTGCTGCGCTCTTTCTTGGCTACAACGCCGGCAGCTTCGAGGAAGCGGGCAACACGGTCGGTCGGCTGGGCGCCGAGGTCGAGCCAATGCTTCACGCGCTCGAGGTCCATCTTGACGCGGTCTTCGCTGTCTTTGGCGAGGAGCGGGTTGTAGGTGCCAAGCTTCTCGATGAAGCGGCCATCACGCGGCATGCGGCTGTCGGCAGCAACGATCGCGTAGTGGGGGCGCTTTTTCGAGCCGCCGCGGGCGAGACGGATTTTCATAGCCATGTCGAATTCTCCTTTGAATGGCGTGGTGACGGGCAGAGGCCCATCAGGATTGGTGTTGTTCGTGGTGTTTGATGACTTCCTGGATGATGAAGGCCAGGAATTTCTTGGCGAAGTCCGGGTCGAGATCGGCCTGTTTCGCAAGATCGGTGAGCCGTGCGATCTGGGCCTCTTCGCGGACCGGATCGGACGGGGGCAGGGCGTGTTCGGCCTTGAGGCGGCCGACCGACTGGGTGTGCTTGAAACGCTCGGCCAACGTGAAGACGAGGATCGCGTCGAGCCGGTCGATCGACTCGCGGTGCGATTTCAGAAGCTCGGCGGCGCGGGTGGTGGCGTCGGTCATGGTAGGCCTCAGACCTCAAACTCGGGGCGGGGATAGCGATAGGCAACGCTGCCATCGATGTCCGATGCCGGATCGCGCTGGGCGCCGAGGCGCTCGACCAATTTGATGGCGCGGGCGTTGGCGGGGTCGATCCAGCTGATGAGCGTATCTCGGTTGAGCGCGAAGAAGGCGCTGTTGCGCGCCGCTTCACCGGCCTCGAACGCATAGCCCTTGCCCTCGTTCTCGGCGGGGAAAAGGAAGCCAAGCTCCATCTCGGGATCGCCGGTCTCGTGGTTGAGGACGACAAAACCGACCCGTTCGCCGGTGGCCTGAAGTTCAACAGTCCAAAGGCCAGCGCCGCGCAGGACCCAGCCGGCGACCATCTGAACGAAATCGAGCCACGCGGCCTCGGGGGTCAGCGGTCCGCCGATCCAACGGCCCCGCTCTCCGGTGACGATCGACTCAAAGAGCGGATAGTCGTCGAGATAGGGCGCCCGCAGGATGATGCGGCCCCGCGCGATGCGCGGCAGCGAGGCGCAAATCCGGTCAACCGCAACTGCGGCCTGACCTGTCATCGGCTTTTGCCAAGGTTTCACTTTCATGCGTGGGCCTCCGGTCCGGGGTGACGCCAAAGTTCGTCGGTTCCCATGTTGGGGTTGTCATATGTGCGCTCGTAGACAGCGCCCATCTTGCGGGCGAGCGCCTTGGAGCGTTCATTCGAGGGCAGGATGTTCGAGGTCATCGTCGTCATGCCGAGGGCGTCGTAGGCATAATCGCGCACCGCCTTGGCAGCCTCATAGGCATAGCCCTTGCCCTCGGCCCCTTCGAACATGACCCAGCCAAGCTCAGGCTCGGGCCAGCCTTCGGGATTCCACAGGCCGACGATGCCGACGATCTCACCCGCCTTGGTCTCGACTGTCCAAAAGCCATAGCCGTGCAGACACCAATGGCCGATCGACAGAGCAAACCAACGCCACGCATCGTCACGCTTCAAGGGGCCGCCGAAACCGGCAGACCGGACAGGATCGGCATAGAAGGCGATCACCGGTTCGATATCCTGAACCGCAGGGCCGCGCAGGATCAGGCGCTCGGTCTGAAGAACAGGAGCATTGGGAAGCATCGTCGCCATCACGCAGCCTCCCCCAAAGGATGCCGGAAACGGATCACCTCGGCGCCCGACGGATAGGTGTGGCGCCCCTCTTCGGTGCAGCCAAGGCGCTGGGCCAAACGAACCGAGGCATTGTTCTCCGGCGCAACGAGCGACATCAAAGGCGCCATGCCCTGCGCCGCCGCCCAATCACGAACCGCACGCGCGCCTTCGGCGGCAAAGCCCTTGCCCTCGTAGCCGTCAAAAACCACCCAACTCAGTTCTGGCTCATCCAGCGTGATCGGGTGCCAGATCGAGATCCGGCCCGCCGGTTTGCCCGTCGCGGTCTCGGTCGCAAAAAACGCGCCATAGCCCCGCGCCTGCCAATGGCCGAGATGGATCATACAGCTATCCCACGCGTGGCGCCGGTCGGTGGTCGGCCCACCAAGAAACACCGACTGCTCAGTCTCGCAAAAGGCCGCAAAAGCCTCGAAATGCGCCATCGAGAACGGCCCCAATGTCAACCGCGCCGTCTGCAAAACCGGAATCGCTCGCACCTCTCCGAGGCCCGAAAATATCCCGGGGGGGGTCCCGCCCGCGGGACGGGGGGCAGCGCCCCCCTCTTGCCTATGTGCCGAAGCTACGCTCACTTCTTCTTGCCAAAACCAGCGAGATTGCCAGGAAGCTGCATCCCGCCACCAAGGCCCGGCAGGTTGCCCGGAAGCTTGGCGCCCATCGCTTTGGCCGCTTCCTCAAGCGCTGCGGGGTCGTTGAGGTCGGGCATGCCGCCGCCCTTGCCCATCATGCCCTTCATCATCTGCTTGAGAGCGCCGCCTTTGCCCATCTTGCCCATCTTCTTCATCATGTCGGCCATCTGCTTCTGCTGTTTCAGCAGACGGTTCAGCTCTGACACTTCAAGCCCAGCACCGGCGGCGACGCGCTTCTTGCGGCTCGCCTGCATCAGGTCGGGGTTGGCGCGTTCTTTCTTGGTCATCGAGTTGATGAGGGCGATCTGGCGCTTGAGCATCGTGTCGTCAAAGCCGGCGGCGCTCATCTGCTTGGAGGCTTTGGCCATGCCCGGAAGCATCCCCATCATGCTTTCCATGCCGCCCATCTTGAGCATCTGCTCAAGCTGCATCTTCAGATCGTTCATGTTGAAACGGCCCTTCTGGAACCGCTTCATCATCTTCTCGGCCTGCTCGGCCTCGATCGTAGCCTGAGCCTTCTCGACGAGGGCCACGATATCGCCCATGCCAAGAATGCGGCCGGCGATGCG
>JBFEXG010000134.1:0-6741 GCA_041546005.1 Paracoccaceae bacterium | reverse complement strand
CGGAAGGTCTGCCACGGGGTCGCCCCGTCGATGGCGGCGGCCTTGTCGAGCGCGGTGTCGATGCCGTCGAAATAGCCCTTCAGCGTCCAAATATGCAGAACGACCCCGGACCAGTAGACCATGATCACCGACATATGGCTGTCGATCCCGAGGAAGGGGCTGACCTCGCCCAGAGAGTCGAAGATCGCATAAAGCGCAATAAGCGCGAGCGTGGTCGGGAACATCTGGATGATGAAAAGCCCATCGAGAAGCGCCGTTCGCCCGCGAAACTTGATGCGGCTGAAGGCATAGGCCGACACGGTCGAAATGACGAGGACGCCGGCGGCTGCGAAAATCCCGAGTTTGATCGAGTTCCACATCCAGACAAGGACGGGGAAGGGCGGCTCGACGACCGTGCCATCGGCGCGGGTATAGTCGAGGCCGAAGGCCAGATACCAATGCTCGAGCGTCGGATTGCGCGGCCAGATATCGCCGATGGTGAAGTTCCCCTCCCGAAACGAGATCGAGACGACCATCAGAAAGGGAAAAGTGATGAAGGCCAGAAACAGGATCAGGAAGCCGTGGGCAAAGACCTTCTTGATCCTGAGATCGCGGGGGCGTTCGACGATCATCGCGCGTTCCTCTTCTCGGTGCCGCGTCGCATGGCGACGAAGTTGACGTAGGAAATCACCGACACCAGCACAAAGATCAGAAGCGTGATCGCGCCGGCGAGGCCAAACTCGGTCGAGCTGAAGCCAAAGGCGATGCGATAGGTGAAGGAGGCGAGGATATCGGTCTGTCCCGCAGGGACGGTCGTGCCCACGATGTCGGGAAGGCCGCGCGTCAGAAGGAGCACCAGAACCATGTTGTTGAAGTTGAAGGCAAAGCTCGAAATCAGGAGCGGCATGAATGGCGGCAGGATTTGCGGCAGCGTGATCTTGAAGAACACCCGCGATGGCGAAGCGCCCTCAAGGGCCGCCGCCTTCTTATGATCCTGCGGGACGCCCTGAAGGAAGCCCATCGCCAGAAGCATCATGTAGGGATAGCCGAGCCATGTGTTGACGATCAGGATCATCGTCCGCGCAAGGTTGGCATTGGTGAACCATTCGGGCCTGACGCCAAAGATCGCTTCGAGGATCAGGTTTATCTCGCCAAAGTTCTGGTTGAAGAGGCCACGGAAGACGAGGATCGAGATGAAGGACGGCACCGCGTATGGCAGGATCAGCAGGATCCGATAAATCGCTTTGCCGCGCAGATGCTCCCACTGAAGCACGACCGCGAGAGCCAGACCGACCGCGAAGGTGAACACCACCGAGGCGGCGGCAAAGGTCACGGTCCAGACAAAGATGCCGATCATCGGCTCGCGGATGCCGGAATTGTTGAAAATCCGGTCAAAGTTCTTCCAGCCGATATTCACATACCAGCCCGGTGGAATCTTTTCGCCGTTGTCTGCGAAATAGAACCCTTCGTTATGGTCCGGCGTCAGGATGACACCGTCAGCGATGCGTTCAAGCTGGCCATCCTCAAGCTCGCGATAGTCGGGCATGAGGCTCGCAAAGGTGCGTAGGCCCGAATTCTGGATCGCGATGCCATCGGGAGTGAGAAGGGTCAGCGTCTGGAGCCCCGCTCGCAGCTTGATCGCATCCTTGGCCGTCAGAAGCGCCGCCGGTTCCTCGGCCGGCTCAAGCGTCGCCTCTTCAAGCGCCTCAGTCAGGCTCACAGGCTCGGACAGAAGCCCTGCCTCTGGCAGCCAGATTTGATAGCTCCCGTCCCCCAGATCGGCCACGGCAAAGGGCTGTTCTGTCGATTTATCGACCGAACCGCGCGACATCAGAACCGATTTGGCGCGCTCAAAGGTCAGGAGGTTGAACGAGGAATAGTTCGTGAAGCCGATCCAGATCGTATAGCCGATCGGCAGGGCCACAAAGAGCAGGATTGCCGCGACGCTCGGAAAGACGAAGCGCAAGCTATAGTATTTGTTGCGCCCGAAAATCAGCGCGAAAATCACGCCGACCGCAAGGATCACAACAGCAAAAAGCGGCTGTGCAATCAGATAGAGATAGAAGGCGACATACAGCAGCCCGAGCGTAATCGCGGCAACGATGGCCAGCCGCATGTACTGCGGCGCTTCGGTCTGGGGAATGGCGTCTGCGGGTGCACTCATCGTGACCTCGTGGGTTGGATCGGGCGGCGGATCGCTCCGCCGCCCTGTTCAGATTAGGCGGGATTATTCGCCGAGGATACGCTTGGCGGCGTCGTTCAGAGCATCTTCCGGCGACTGGACGCCGGTGGTGATGTTCGTCAGAGCCGGGCCCATCGCGCCCCAGAACGCACCCATTTCCGGGTTCGACGGCATCGGGATGCCGTTGGCGGCGTTGGCGATAGTCGCTTTCACGAGCGGATCTTCCTGAGCCTGACCGGCCGAGATGTCAGCCAGCGCGCCGAGGTTGCCATTGGCGTTCCAAGCGGCAAGGCCCTCGTCGGTCAGGATGTAGTTCTCGAGAAGCTCGATCACGAGGTCTTTGTTCGGGGTCGCGGCATTGATCGCGAAGGCCGGAACGCCGAGGAACGGCGGGGAGACCTTGCCATTGACGGTCGGCAGCGGAGCGACGCCGATGTTGATGCCAGCGCCTTTGTAGCCAGCCCACGACCACGGGCCGTTGATGACCATCGCGGTTTCGCCCTTGGCCATCGCACCGTCCATGACGCCATAGTCGACGCCAGCCGGCATCACGCCATCGTCAAAGAGCGACTTGAGGACATTGGCACCCATCATCGCGCCTTCGTTGTTCACGCCGGTGTTCTTGCCGTCGAAAACGCCATCAACCTTCTGGAAGGCAAAGCCGCCATTGGCCATCAGCATCGGCATGGTGAAGTAGGTGTTGTTGTAGTCCCAAAGGATCGCGCGAACGCCTTCGGGCATTGCGAGGTCTTTGATTTCTTCGAAGGTTGCCGGCGGGGTGTCGATCAGGTCTTTGTTGTAGACAAGGCCGATGGCTTCGACGTTGACCGGATAGCCCCAGACCTTGCCGCCAAAGGACACTGCGTCCCAAGCCGAGGCGAGGATGCCGTCGGTCATTTCCTGCGAAGGCTCGACAGGCTGGATCAGGCCGCCAGCGGCCCATTCGCCAAAGCGGTCGTGCGCCCACAGAACGATATCGGGGCCGTCGCCGGTGGCAGCAGCTTGCTGGAACTTGTCGGTCAGCGGGTCAGCGACCTCGACGACAACCTCCACGCCGAGATCGGCGGTGAATTGAGCAACGACTTCCTGAAGAAGCGCATCACCCTTGTCGCCACCCATCCAAATCAGCAGCTTGCCCTCTTCGAGGGCGAGAGCCGGCGAGGCGGTGGTCAGCAGAAGGGCCGCAAGGCCCAGTTTCTTGGTCAGTTTCATGGTATCCTCCCTTGAGTGCCATGTTTGCCCTGGCATTAGGCCAGAGCGGTTTCTTTTGAAGGCGCCAAAGTGACTGCGCCCTCTTCTTCCAAAAAGACAAACCCGTTCGGAGGCAGCTCGAGCATGCCTCCGCTCAGAGTGGCGGCCCTAGGGCCAGCGGCACGGGCAATGCCCGTGACCGTCAGCGATTGAGCCTGATCCGACAGATTGAATACGGCTGTCAGAACCTTTCCGCCGTGGCTGCGCCGGACCGCGAGTAGCGGTTCGGGCAGGACGGGGAACTCGGTCGCGCCGAGCCGAAGCTCGTCGCGCGATTTGCGGAACGAAAGCGTGGCGCGATAGGCGTTGAGAACGCTCGCGTCATCGGCCTCCTGAAGATCAACCGCGCGTGCGGCTTGCGGAGCCTTCACGGGCAGCCACGGCACGCCCTTGGTGAAGGCCGCATGGTGGGCGTGTGCCTCCCAGACCATCGGGGTCCGGCAGCCATCGCGGCCTTTATGATCGGGCCAGAAATCGATGTAGCCCAGATCGGTCAGCTCGTGGAATTCGATGTCGGTCTCGGTCTGGCCGAGCTCTTCGCCCTGATAAATCCCCAAAGTGCCGGGGAAGCTGCACAGGAGCGCGATCGACTGCCGCGCCAGCGCGTCAACATCGCCGCCAGGTTTGGTCCAGCGCGAGGCGTGCCGCTTCACGTCGTGGTTCGAAAACGACCAGCAGGGCCAGCCATCCGGGGCTTTGGAGAGGAAATTGGTGATCCGCGAGCGGAAATGCGCGGCAGTATGGGCTTCGCCTAGAAACTCGAACGAATAGGCCATGTGGAGCCTGTCATGGCCCGAGGTGTATTCGGCCATCACCTCGATCGGGCGGATCGACTCGCCGACCTCGCCCACCAGCATTCGCGCGTCATACTCATCCGTGAGCGCCCGGATGCGGCGCAAGACGTCGATATTCTCGGGCTGGGTCTTGGAATAGACGTGATCCTGCGCTTCGTAAGGATTGCCGGGAAACTCGGTCCAGCCCGAGGGCGGATTATCGCGCAAAAGCTTGTCGTGAACGTAGAAGTTTACCGTGTCGAGCCGGAAGCCATCGACGCCCCTTTCGAGCCAAAACCGCATCGTCTCAAGGAGTGTGTCCACAACCTCGGGATTGTGGAAATTAAGGTCCGGCTGCTCTGTCAGGAAATTGTGGAGGTAATACTGCCGCCGCCGCGCCTCGAACATCCAGGCTGACCCGCCAAAGACCGATGGCCAATTGTTGGGAGGAGTGCCATCGGCTTTGGGGTCGGCCCAGACATACCAGTCCGCCTTGGGATTGGTTTTGTTCTGGCGGCTTTCCTGAAACCAGGGGTGCTGATCGCTGGTGTGGCTGATCACCTGATCGATGATGACCTTCAGGCCAAGCGCGTGCGCCTTGGCGACCAAGGCATCGAAATCCGCGAGGGTGCCGAAGAGGGGATTGACGTCGGTGTAATCCGAAACGTCATAGCCCATGTCTTTGTCGGGCGAGGTGAAGAACGGTGAGAGCCAGATCGCGTCGACCCCAAGCGAGGCCACGTGATCCAAACGACGGGTGATGCCCGGCAGATCGCCGATCCCGTCGCCGTTTTCGTCCTGAAACGAGCGCGGATAGATCTGATAGATCACCGCATCCCGCCACCACTCACGCATTACACAATCCCCGACTCGCCGCTGGTGCGGCTGTTGATTCGGGGGTGAGGCTAGCAATATTTCCGAAAAACTCAAAACGTTTTAAATAGCGACATATTTCGCATATGCAGCATTTTCACTTTTTATTGTCATGTCGATTTCGAATCGCTAGGGTCACTTTCTGAAACGGTTTGAATGGCGGCGAATGGCGACCCTCAAGGATATCAGCGCAGAGCTCGGCCTCTCGGTGGCGACAGTCAGCCGGGCGCTGAACGGCTTCCCCGAGGTCAGCGCCCGAACCCGCGCCCGCGTTCAGGATGTAGCCGACAGGCTGGGCTACAAACCCAATAGGATTGCGCAGCGTCTCGTCACGGGGCGGTCGGGGATGGTGGGTTTCATCGCCAAGCTCAATTCCGACATGACCGCCGACCAGACCTTCCTCGAAATTCTGGCGGGTCTAACAGCAGCCTTGGCAGAGCGGGATGTCGATCTTGTCCTGTCAGTCGACCAGCACGATGATCCGGTCATCGCTTATGAGCGGATGCTCGAACGTGGAATTCTGGATGGTTTTATCCTCAACGCCCCGGTGCCCAGCGATCCGCGCGTGGCCTTCCTGCAATCGCGCGGCGTTCCTTTCGTTATGCATGGCCAGTCTGAGCCCGAAGTCGATTATCCCTTCTTTGGGATCGACAACCGCGCCGTGAGCCGCGACGCGGTGGGATTGCTTGCCACGCTCGGTCATCGCCGGATCGCGCAATTGAACGGCGATATTCGCTTCTCGTTTGCCGTCGATCGCGAGGCCGGTTTCCGCGAGGCCATTGCCGCCGAGGGATTGCACACTCCGGAGGCTTTCATCGGCCACGAAACCCCATCGGAAAGCTACGGTTATACCGAAGCGCTCGCCATGCTCTCGGGGCGTCGCGGCGCCAAGCCGACCGCGATCGTCTGTGGCTCGACCCTGATTGCCGCCGGCGTTATGCGCGCGGCAAAGGATCTGGGGCTTGGCGTTCCTGCCGATCTTTCCCTGATCGCCCACGACGACGCCCTGCCACAGTTCCGAGCGGTAAATTTCGACCCGCCGCTTACCGTCACACGTTCGCCTTTGCGCGACGCCTGTATTCCGCTTGCAAACCACCTGATCGACCATATCGGCGGCGGGGACGCGAGCACCCTGCAAACCCAGATCCGCGCCGAACTTATCGTGCGCGAGTCAACCGGACCGGTCCCCAAAGGAGATACTGATCCATGGCCCTAGACCAAACCACCGCCGCCCCCGCACTTGAGATCAATGCTCTGAAGAAAAGCTTTGGAGCGGTTGAGGTGCTGAAAGACGTCAATGTCTCGATGGCTCCGGGCGAGTTTCTTGTGCTTGTCGGCCCTTCCGGCTGCGGCAAGTCGACCCTTCTCAACTGCATCGCCGGCCTTGAAGAGATCACCTCGGGCTCGCTCGCCATCGGCGGGCGCGACGTGACCAACGAGCCGCCCAAGGACCGCGACATCGCAATGGTGTTTCAGTCCTACGCGCTCTACCCGACGATGACCGTGGCCGAAAACATCGGCTTTGGCATGAAGATCCGCAAAGTGCCGGCCGACAAGGCCAAGGCCAAGATCGATGAAGTTGCCAAGCTTTTGCAGATTGATCACCTGCTCGACCGTCAGCCAAGCCAGCTTTCCGGCGGCCAGCGTCATGGCTTCGATCTGGTCGTGCGTAACGTAGACGAT
>JBFEXG010000052.1:0-11357 GCA_041546005.1 Paracoccaceae bacterium | reverse complement strand
GTTTCGGGATCCCCGAAGAAGACAAGTATGGCATCGCCGATAAACTTGTCGATCGTGCCGCCATATTGGAGCGCGATATTCGACATCTCGCTCAGGTAGGTATTCATGAAGAACGAAAGCCGCTCCGGCTCCATTGAATCGCTGATATCGGTGAAGCCTTCGATATCGGAAAAGAAGATCGTCAGGTTTTTGCGCGCCAAAGGATCGCGGGTTTCGCTCTTGCCGGAAAAAATCGAGTCGTAGATCTGAGGTGAGAGGTACTTGGCAAGCCGGCTTGCGAGCCGCTCAAGCTGTCGCGTCTTGTCCTCTATGAGCTCCCTGTCGCGGAGTTTTTCCTCAAGCAATTCTTCTTTCTCTCTCCGGAGATCCCACTCGGCGGTGCGGTCGACAAACTGTCCTTGAACCCCGTTGAGATAGCTGAAGCTCGGATCCTGCGTATAGGTCGACATGAGCGAGAAGACCTTGTCCACGCCATCGACGCGGATGGGAATCTTGGGAATGAAGACATGACCATCGGCTTCGAGTTGCGCGGTGAAGGTATCGATATGCTCAGCCTCGACGCCGAGTTGCTCGAGCACGGTCAGGAACGGTGCATTGGCAACATTTCCAAGCCTCGGAAAGAACTTCGAAAAGTTGGCGTTGGTTCTTTGAATCCGTAGATCCTTGTCGGCGTAATAGCACGCGGTGATCGCATTGCGAAAATTGAAGAAACTGAGGTCGAGGATATTTGATCGATTGAAGAACTCTTCTAGTGCCATGATCCCCCCGGTATCTTTTGGCCTTGGGCCAGCCTAGCACCGAAACGGCCCTGGACCTAGCTTTCTGGGGATGGATCGATCTGCGCCTAGCCCGCTGGCCCCGGTGTGAGCGGTTCGATCAGGCCCGCCCCCGCTGCGCGGTTGGAATTCACCTCGGTGCCGACCCGATGCATGTTCAGGGTATCATTCCCCGCAGGCCGCATCAGCGTGGCCGCCCCTTTCCCCTCTTCGCCAAGCCAGAGTGGCCAGTCCTTGGCCTCAAGGATCACCGGCAGGCGGTCATGGACCGGGGCCATCGTCTCGTTAGCGGCGCAGGTGACGATGGCGCAGCTGTCGATGGTCTCGCCGTCCGGCCCCTGCCACGTCTGCCAGATTCCCGCCATGACAAGGGGCGCGCCGTCCGCACGGCTCACAAACCAGGGCAGCGGCGTCTGCCCTTTCTCGCGCTTCCACTCGTAGAACCCATCCGCAGCCACAAGACAGCGCCGCTCGCGGCAGGCTTCGCGGAAGGCGGGCTTTTCGGCGATGGTTTCCGACCGTGCGTTGATCAGGAGCGGCCCATCTGTCGGTGATTTGTACCACCTTGGGATAAAGCCCCAGCGCATCGTCCTCAGGCGGCGGTGGCCGGCGTCCGAGGTCGCTACGGCAATCGACATGGTCGGGCAGACGTTATAGTTCGGCCCCTGCGGCAGATCGTTGTCGGGCGTCGCCGAGAAAAGCTGCGCCATCGCGTCCTGCGGCAGGGTGATCGCCATGCGTCCGCACATCTTAGGCGCTATCCGGTTTCGACAAGAGGGGCATCATTGCTAAAGATTTTCTTTATGGCCTCACAAAATTCTTGACGTGCAGATGATGCCAACCTCGTGCAAGCTGTCTTCATCAAGGCGCCTTGTCTCTCAAACCCTAACATCGGAACTGGAGACAAACATGAGAAAATTTGTAATCGAACGTGCCCTTCCGGGCGTAGGCGGACTGACCAATCCCGAGCTGGGCGGTGCGGCCCGCACCTCGAACGGAGCTTTGGCCGAACTCGCCCCCAAGGTTCAGTGGGTTCATTCCTATGTCACGGCGGATAAGACCTTCTGCATCTATCTTGCCGAAGACGAAGACTCGATCCACAAGCACGCGGAGCTCAGCGGCTTTCCGGCCACGATCATCACCGAAGTCACCGGGATGATCGATCCCTCGACCGCCAGACACTAACTCCCAAAGAACTTCTCCCAAAAACTGCGCGCCCCGCGAATCTCTCCACGGGGCGCGTTTTTTGTGTCGGGCGAGGTGTTACTGGCCGACGGTCTTGATCCGGCCTTCGACGCCGATCGAGGTGCCGCCATTGGCTATGATGTAGTTCATCACGTCATTGGCCATCAGGCTGCCGTTGCCCTTGTCGACAACGACACGGCCGCCGCCCAGCGCGCCATATCCGTCGCCGCCGCCGAGCATGTAGTCGTTGGTCGCAACGCGATAGACCTTATCGGCGTCAAGCGCCGCGCCGCCCACGGTAACCTCGGTGATCCGCGCGCCCGCCGGAGCCGAGGGATCATAAACGAAAGCAAGCCCCGAGACCTGCGGGAACCGGCCCGCGCCATTCTCGACTTGGCTCACGCCATTTTCGAGAGCGGCAAGCACCTGAGCGCCGGTGATCTCGGTGACAACGGTGACGTTGCCGAACGGCAGTTCGGACAGGATGTCCCGACGGGTCAGCACGGTGCCGGGATCATAGGTCCGGTCGGCGCGGATGCCGCCGCCGTTTGTGATCGTCACATCCGCCCCGGTCGCATCGCGCATGGCGTCAGCGATCAGGTTGCCCATGGCCGATTCCTCGCCCCGGACCACGTTGCGGCGGCTATCGAGCGCCCCAGCGGTGGCGCCGATCTCGATGTTGAGGCTGGCGTCAAGGTCGGCCGCCAGCTTGTCGACCATCGCCTGCGTTTCGGGATCGGGCTCGACATTGGCGGTGTTGATGAAGCGGAAGTTCGGCGTCCACTTGATCGACCGCGTGCCATCGTCCTTGTTGGTGATCTCGATATGCAGATCGAGCGGCGAGAGGAAACGGCCGTCCATCGAGGTCTCCACATAGGCGGTGATGCCATCGTATGAGGTCGCGTACGAGTGGTCGTCGCCCGACATGATCACGTCGAAGGCGTGGCTGGCGATCAGGGCGCGGTCGTTGGCCATATTGGTCTGGACAACACCGATCACCAGCTCGGCCCCGTCGGCGCGCGCCTGTTTGGCAGCCGCGATGCCGGTCTCGACCGTGGGCTGGAAGGCGAGGCCATCGGGGCTTGCGACCTCGGGCGTGGTGTCTTGCGCCACGGGAATGAGCGCGACCTTGATGCCACCCACTTCCATATGCATCACGCCGCCAAGGCCCGGCACCGGAGAGCCGTCTTCATTGGTGATGTTGATCGCCGCCCAAGGATAGTTGGAGGCGGCCATCTTCTCGAGGAAGTTCGCGGTTCCGGCGTCAAATTCGTGGTTGCCGGGAACGGCAAGGTCGAAGGGCACGAGGTTGGTCAGGTCGATGGTGTTTTGCCCGCCGTCGAAGCCCGACAGAAGCGAGGGCGAGAGCATATCGCCGTCCATCACATAGATCGTGTTGGGGTTGGCAGCCCGCTCGGCCTTGGCGATGGCGTTGATCGGGGCAAAGCCCTCGTCGAACTCGTAGATGTCGCCAACGCCGAGAATGGTGATGGTCACGGAATCGGCCGCCGCTGGCAGTGCGACGGTCGCACCCAGTGCGGTCGCGCCAAGCAGTGTTGCGGCAAAGGTCTTTTGAAACAGTCTCATTGAAAAATCCCCCTAAAGGTTAGTGACAGGATGTTTGCGCGATTTGACCACCGAGTCAAAGATTCCCGCATTGGAATGAACATGACCGCGCTACGCCCATATGACGCCTCGCCATTGACCGCGAACCGGCCAGAGGGCATGAGAGCGCCATGCTGATTTACAAGATTTTCCGAGGCCCCGAGTGGGCCGACCTGAAAGCCAACGGCACCACATCCGGTGCCCCGATCGATGTGATCGACGGCTATGTGCATTTCTCGACCGCCGAGCAGGCCGCCGAGACCGCCGCCAAGCATTTCGCCGGCGAAGAGGGGCTTGTTCTACTTGCCCTCGAGAGCGAAGCGCTCGCCCCCGATCTGAAATGGGAGCCCTCGCGAGGCGGCCAGCTCTTCCCGCATCTCTACCGAGAGCTGCGCCTGAGCGACATTCTCTGGGATGCGCCCCTGCCCCTCGTGAATGGCACCCACCAGTTTCCGGAGCTTGCATGACCTCGCCCCTCGAAGCGCTCGGCATGATCGCGCTCCGCCGCCTTGATCCCGAAGCGGCGCACGGAATGGCGCTGAAGGCGCTGCAAATGGGCCTCGGACCGAAAAGCGGCCCCTTCACCTCGCCGCGCCTTGCCACCACCCTCGCCGGCCTTGCGCTTCCCAACCCCGTCGGCCTCGCCGCAGGGTTTGACAAGAACGCCACAGCACTTGCCCCCCTCGCCCGCTGTGGCTTCGGCTTTGTCGAGGTCGGCGCTGCCACCCCGCGCCCCCAGCCCGGCAATCCCAAACCCCGCCTCTTCCGCCTCACCGAAGACCGCGCAGCGATCAATCGCTTCGGCTTCAACAATGACGGCATGGAGGCCATCGCCGCCCGCCTCGCCCACCGCCCCAAGGGCGGCATCCTCGGCCTTAACCTCGGCGCCAACAAAGACAGCGACGACCGCGCAGCGGATTTCGCCAAAGTCCTCGCGACCTGCGGCCCGCACCTCGATTTCGCGACCGTCAACGTCTCTTCCCCCAACACCGAGGCCCTGCGCGACCTTCAAGGCAAAGCCGCCCTCGCCGCGCTTCTGGATGGGGTGATGGAGGCCAATGCCGTTCTTGCCCGCCCAATCCCGATCTTCCTCAAGATCGCCCCCGACCTGACCGACGCAGAGCTCGCCGACATCGCCGAAGTCGCGACCAAAGGCGGCCTTTCAGCCATCATCGCCACCAATACGACCCTCGCGCGCGACGGCCTCAAGAGCCCCCACGCGGGCGAAAAAGGCGGCCTCTCCGGCGCACCTCTCTTCGAGAAATCAACCCGTGTCCTCGCCCGCCTCGCAAGCCTCACCGACCTGCCACTCATCGGCGTCGGCGGCATCTCCACCGCCGAAGACGCCTATGCCAAGATCCTCGCCGGGGCCTCGGCGGTGCAGCTCTATACCGCCCTCGTCTATGGCGGGATCAGCCTCGTGGACGAGATCACCCGTGGCCTCGACCGCCTTCTCGCCCGCGATGGATACGCCAACATCGCAGAGGCCGTCGGCAAAGGAAGAGACAAATGGACCTGATCCTCTGGCACAATCCGCGCTGCACCAAATCGCGCCAGACGCTTGCGCTGCTTGAAAAGCGGGGTCTTGCCCCAAAGATCCGCCTCTACCTGCAAGACACGCCCACCGAGACAGAGATCCGCGCCGCCCTCACCGCTCTTGGCCTTCCGGCCCACCAGCTCCTGCGCCGCGGCGAAGCCCCCTACAAAGCGCTCAGCCTCGCCAGCGCCGACGACGACACCGTGATCTCCGCCATGGCCGCCCACCCGATCCTCATCGAACGCCCCGTGGTCTTCCATGGCGACAAAGCCGCCCTCGGCCGCCCGCCGGAAAACGTCCTCGATATTCTCTAGGCTTCTTTTGGCCCCTAAATACTCCGGGGTGAATGCCCGTTAGGGCAGTGGGGCAGAGCCCCTACCCTTCCGCCGACCGCTCCAGCGCCGGATAGCGCAGGCCGAGCGTCACCCCCCGGAATGCAAAGCTGACGAGAAGCGCGGCCCAACGGCCGCGATTTCCATAGGCAGCCATCAGAGGCAGGGCCGCGGCGAAATAGGTGACGGCGGAAACCAGCATCATATTCCGCATATCCCGCGTTCGCGTCGCGCCGATGAAAATGCCGTCGAGCATCCACGGCACGATCCCCACAAGCGGCGCAGCCACCATGAACGGCAGGAACTTGCGTGCCGCCTCGCGCACATCGGGCGCGGTGGTCATCACGTCAATGATCTGCGGCCCGAAGGCCCAGAAAGCGAACGAGAGGATCAGGCACATCGCCCCGCCCCAACCACTTGTCAGGATCGCCCCGACCCGAAGGCCGCGCCGGTCGCGTGCGCCCAAGGCCTGCCCGACAAGAGCCTCGGCGGCGAAGGCAAAACCATCGAGCGCATAGGCGGTTACATGGAGAAATTGCAGAAGGATCTGGTTTGCCGCCAGTTGCAGATCGCCGAACTTCGCCCCCCAGAACAGAAAGCTCACAAAAATCGCCTGCAAGAGCACCGACCGGATCAGAATGTCGCCATTGACCGAGGCCATCCGGCGCAGGCGCACAAGATCGAACACCCGCACGCGATCCTTCCAATGCGGCCCGGCAAAAATGCCCCGGCAGAGCCAAAGGCCAAGACCAAGCCCTGACCACTCTGCGATAACTGTCGCAACGGCCACACCCTCAACACCCCATCCCAAACCAAGCACGAAAAGAAGATCGAGCCCCACATTGAGCCCGTTCATCACCACCTGAATGACCAAAACTCCTCGCGTCCGCTCCTGCGCGATGAGCCAGCCGGTGATCCCGTAAAGCGAAATTGCCGCCGGAGCCGACCAGACGCGGATCGCCATATAGCTGCGGGCAAGGCCCTCGACCTCGGCGCTCGCTGGCGAAATTCGGAAACCCAGCGCGAAAAGCGGCCACTGGAGCAGGATGATTGCAAGCCCCGATCCGGCCCCCACAAGCAAAGCCCGCGATAGAAGCGCGGCCTCCTCCGCCGCGTTCCCCGCACCCTTGGCCTGACTGGTCAGGCCGGTCGTCCCCATCCGCAGAAACCCGAAAACCCAGTAGATCGCAGTCAGGATGATCGCGCCGATCCCGACCGCCCCGATTGGCGCGGCCTCGCCCAACTGCCCAACCACGCCCGTATCCACGACCCCGAGGATCGGCACCGTGGCGTTCGACAAGACGATCGGAATGGCGATGGCCAGCACCCGACGGTGCGTCAGCGCCTCACTCATGGCGTTGTGGCATCAGGAAATGGCCCGTTGCCTGCGCGAAAAGGCGCGAGCGGTTGTCTTGCCACGCCTCTACATGGACCGAGGCATAGCGCCGACCCGACCGGTTCACCCGCGCCCGCGCGTAGGCATCGCGCGGCAGGCCGGAGCGCAGATAGTCGACAGTGAAATCAATGGTCTTTGGCAGCAAGATCGTCGCGTCGGTCGTCGACCCCACCCCCTCGCGGGCCGCGGCCTCCATGTCTTCCCACATTTGGGCCCAGCTCAACTCCACAACACAGGCGATCTCTAGGAAAGCGGCGATGGCCCCGCCATGAAGCGCCGGCAGGACCGGATTGCCAATCAGGGCGTCGTCATAGGGAAGCATCGCGGTCAACTCGTCGCCTCGCCGGTCGAACTTCACACCGAGAAACTGGATATAAGGGATGCTACCGGTCAGCCTTTGAAGAGCAGCGTCCCGACGCTGTTTGACGACTTGTACAGGTTCAGGACGGCGGCTCATGGGCGGACCTCCCCTTTCAGAAGCTCGACCGTAAAAGCGCCATGCGCCGTAGCCACTGGCCTTGCAGCATCGTCATCCATCGCTACGGCTCGCACAAAGGCCACCGAGCGCGTGACATGATAGCATTCGGCCCGCGCCACGATCCGCTGACCGGGCGTCGCTGGCCGCATATAGTCGATGCGGAGATCGAGGGTCGCGGTGCCGATAATCGCCGCCGGATGGGCCATCACCGCCGCGCCGCCGCAGGTATCCATGAGGGCCGAAACGGCGCCACCGTGGATCACCCCTGTTTCAGGATCGCCTATGAACCGGCTGTCGTAGTCCATCGAGATCGTCGCAACCCCCTCGCCCACCGCGTCCATTCGCATCCCAAGCGCGCGTGCGTGGGGCAAGGCTTCGATGAACTGTCGCGCAAGGCGCTCGCGACGGTCCTGCATCTCTTCAGGGGTCATTTTGTCTCCTCACTTTGCCCGCAACTTGGCACTTGCACTGTCGGGCGCAAGCGCTATATCTGTAACTGAGAATTATTCGCAATTGCATCTTGGACCCACATGAGCACCCCGTCGACCACCCTGCCGCAAGAGACCGCATCCCGCGCTAGGACACTGCTCGGCCCGATACGGAGCCGCCGCGCGCCTGTCGCTCTAGCTTTCGTCGCCCTGGCATTGATGCCCGGACAGGTTGGCGAGATCACACGACAGATGATGACCGACGCCTATGTGCAGGTCTCGGCCTTCGTCGCAGCGACGCTTCTGATCTTCTATGGCGCTGAGCGTCTCTTTCATTTCGATATGGGCCTTGCGCTCAAAGGGTCGAAGCGCTGGCAGGTGCCGATTGCCTCCGTCCTTGGGGCAACGCCCGGCTGCGGCGGCGCGATCGTCGTGGTCGCCGCCTATTCCTCGGGCAATGTGGGTTTCGGCGCCGTCGTCGCGGCGCTGACCGCAACGATGGGCGATGCGGCCTTTCTTTTAATCGCCACGCGCCCCGATGCTGCGGCCGTGGTCCTTCCCCTGTCGTTCGCCGTCGGCATCCTCTCGGGCTGGATTGTCGATGCCTTGCCCGCAATCCGGCTTGAGCCCGCCAATACCGGCTGCGCCTATGTCCCGCTTATCGGCCGGATTCGCCCGCGCGACCTCGCGTTCTTTGCCGTGTTTGTTCCGGGTATCGTCTTCGGAATCTCGCAGCTCCTGCGGCTCCCCTTCTTTGACGCGGCTGGAGACTGGCCGATGGTCATCGGCCTTCTCGGGACGATCACCGGCCTGTGGATTTGGACGACTTCCCCCATCCAAGCCATGACCAATGCGGGCGACGCACCCCTCACCCGCATGGCCGAGGAAACTTCGTTCATATCGGTCTGGGTGATCGGCGCCTACCTAGCCTATGAATATACGGCGGCCTTTTCGGGCCTCGATCTGGCCGGGCTCTTCAATTCGGTCGCGCCTTTCTTGCCGGCGATCGGTATTCTTATCGGCCTCATTCCCGGCTGCGGGCCACAGGTTCTTGTAACGACGCTCTACACCAACGGTCTGATCCCGTTCTCGGCGCTTGTGGGCAACGCGATCTCCAACGACGGCGACGCGCTCTTCCCGGCCATTGCTCTCAATCCAAAGGCCGCGATCATGGCGACGCTCTATTCGACCATCCCGGCGATCATCGTCGCCTACAGCTTCCATTTCCTCGCGCCCAGCTTCATGAACTAGCACCGCGCTCGTCTTGCCCGCAGATATCTGCGCCGCTATCAAAGACGCAGGAGGGACGTGATGTCGGAGCAACTTCTGACCTTCAAGGAAATGTGCGTTCGGTTCGATGTCACCGCGCGGACGCTCCGCTATTACGAATATATCGAGCTCCTTTCTCCGGTGAAGGAGGGCCGCGCACGCCTCTACGGCCCGCGCGAGGTTGCCCGAATGACCCTGATCCTGCGCGGCCGCCGCTTCGGCTTCAGCCTCGAAGAGATGCGGCAATGGCTTCTGATCTACGATGAAGACGGCACCGAAGCGCAGATGCGCAAGTGGGTCGATATGGCGAGCCTCAAGGTCGAAGAGCTGAAAGAACAGCGCGAGCAGCTCGACACGATCATCGACGAACTGATCGGCCTGCGCGACAAGGTCGCCCACACACTAGGCTGACTCCCGCCAGTTGACGCTAGGTCAACGCAATTGTGACGCGGCGTTACGTTTACGTCAACGTCAACTTGCGCTATATACGTCCTATCACCCCATCGGCCCCGACGCTTTCGAAAGAGGAGCGCCCATGACTGAATCCTTTTTGACCATCCGTGATATGTGCGTGGCGTTCGATGTAACCCCGCGCACGCTGCGCTTTTATGAATCCAAAGAGCTGATCTTCCCGCTCCGCGACGGCCAGAAGCGCCTCTATTCCAAGCGCGACCGCGCCCGGCTCAAACTGATCCTGCGCGGCAAGCGCTTTGGCTTCAGCCTTGAAGAGATCCGCCAGCTTCTTGACCTCTATCATATGGGCGACAGCCAGCAGACCCAGCTCCAGCGCACCTATGAAACCGCCCTCGCCCATCTTCAGGCGATGGAAGCACAGCGCGATGAACTCAACGAAGCCATCGAAGAGCTGCGCGACCAGATCAAATGGGGCGAGCGCGAGCTTGCCGCCCGCCGTTCCAAAGCCTCGGCTGCCTAGTCCGTTCCGTTCAAGTTCAGGGAGAAGACCATGCCCACATTTACCGCCCCGACCCGCGATCTTCAGTTCGTCCTTCAAGACCTTCTGAAGGTCTCTGAGCAAGACATCCCCGGCTTTGAAGACCTTGATGCCGATTTCACCTCGGCGGTGCTTGAGGAAGCCGGCAAGATCGCCAACGAGGTTCTCGCGCCGCTCAATGCCGTGGGCGATACCGAAGGCTGCACACTGGAAAACGGGATCGTCCGGACCCCGACCGGCTTCAAAGCCGCCTTCGATCAGGTGCGCGAAGGTGGCTGGACCGCGATGGACTGTGATCCCGAATACGGCGGTCAGGGTCTACCTTACGTGATCCACACCGCCACGCAGGAAACCTTTGTCTCGGCCAATATGGCCTTCAACATGTATCAGGGCCTGACCCACGGGGCCTATTCGGCGATCTATCATCACGCTTCGGACGAGCTGAAGGCGATCTATCTGCCCAAGATGGTTACCTGCGAATGGACCGGCACCATGAACCTGACCGAGCCGCATTGCGGCACCGACCTCGGCCTCATGCGCACCAAGGCCGAACCGCAGGATGACGGCAGCTATCGCATTACCGGCCAGAAGATTTTCATCTCCTCCGGCGATCACGACATGGCCGAAAACATCATCCATCTCGTCCTCGCCAAGATCGCCGGTGGTCCTGAGGGGATCAAAGGCGTCAGCCTCTTCATCGTGCCCAAGTATATGGTCAACGCCGATGGTTCGCTTGGCGACCGCAACAGCCTCTCGGTTGGCAAGATCGAAGAGAAGATGGGCATCCACGGCAATTCGACCTGCGTGATGAACTATGACGGCGCGACGGGCTATCTGGTGGGTGAAGCGCACAAAGGCATGAAGGCCATGTTCACCATGATGAACGAAGCCCGCCTTGGCGTCGGCCTGCAGGGCTATGCCGTGGCCGAGGCCGCCTATCAGAACGCGGTGGCCTATGCGAAGGATCGCCTGCAGGGCCGGGCCGTGACTGGCACCGAGAATCCCGATGGCCCCGCCGATCCGCTGATCGTCCACCCCGACATCCGCCGCAACCTGATGGAGCAAAAGAGCTTTGTCGAAGGTGCCCGTGCGCTCACCATCTGGGGCGCCTATCTGATCGACCGCGCCCACAAGACGGGCGACGCGGCCGCCGAGGGGCTGATCTCGCTCCTGACGCCTGTGATAAAGGGCTTCCAGACCGACAAGGGTTTTGAGATGTGCGTGCAGGCCCAGCAGGTCTATGGCGGGCATGGCTACATCGAAGAACACGGTATGTCGCAATTCGCCCGCGATGCGCGGATCGCCATGATCTATGAAGGCGCAAACGGCATCCAAGCGCTCGATCTCGTGGGCCGCAAGCTGGCGCAAGATGGCGGCAAGCATGTCATGGCCTTCTTCG
>JBFEXG010000243.1:0-3820 GCA_041546005.1 Paracoccaceae bacterium | reverse complement strand
GACTTCATCGCAAAGCAGACAAGATGCGGCATCCCCGCCAGCGCCTGATCGAAGAGGTTAAAATGCCGAAGGAGTGTGGCGGTCGAATAGATATAGACCGGCGTCCCGACAGCGGCCGTGATTTCGGCCACTGGCACATCTTCGGCAAATAGCTGACCGTTGCGATAGAGAAAGTGGTCCATGCGCGCCTCTGAGGAATCTTCCGCAGCGTCATAGCAGATTACGGGCCAAGCCCAAGGCCTGATCAGGTGATGGGGCGCGTACGAAGGAAAAGGAAGAGCGGCAAGCCGCAGCTGACGCCAATGAGGAAGGTCGCCGGAATTGCGAGAAGCGCGATCCAGTTTTTGCGAACCCAGGTCTCGACAACGATCCAGAGCGTCAGGGCGATCGCGGCGATAAAGAGATCGAGAACAAGCCCTGCGGTCGCGTAATTGGCGTGCCAAGCCTCAAGCATCCCGCCCAATCCGCCACCGTTCTCATTCAGCCATCGCCAATAATAGATCATCGGATGCACCGCGCCCCAGATCGCCAGAGCGAGGTAGGCAAGGCGCAGCGGCGGCATCAGTTGGCTTCCTGCGCCGCGAGCTTGGCGGTGGGCTTGAGCGGCGGGCCATCTGCGCCGCAGGCCGCCAACAGCACGAGGAGTAGAAACGCCGCCCTCATTTAAGCGCCTCTTTCCAGCGGGCAATCTGTTCACGCACCCGAACCGGCGCGGTGCCGCCATAGCTCATCCGCGAGGCGACCGAGTTTTCAACACCCAGAACGTCAAACACATCACCGCGAATGCCTGCGTGAACCGCTTGCATATCCTCAAGCGTCAGGTCCGGCAGATCACAGCCCTTGCCCTCGGCCGCAGCCACCAGCGAGCCGGTCACATGGTGCGCATCGCGGAACGGCAGGTTCAATTCGCGCACCAGCCAGTCGGCAAGGTCGGTCGCGGTTGAGAAGCCCGACGAGGCCGCCGCCTTGAGGTTCGGTCGGTTGGCGGTCATGTCGCTGACCATGCCGGTCATGGCGGCGAGCGCCAGCATCAGGCTGTCGGCAGCGTCGAAGACCTGCTCTTTGTCTTCCTGCATATCCTTCGAATAGGTCAGCGGCAGGCCCTTCATCACCGTCATCAGCGCCACATTGGCCCCGAAAATCCGGCCGATCTTGGCGCGGATCAGCTCGGCGGCATCGGGGTTGCGCTTCTGCGGCATGATCGACGAGCCGGTCGACCAGCGGTCCGACATGGCGACGAAGCGGAACTGGGCCGAGGACCAAATCACCAGCTCTTCGGCAAAGCGCGAGAGGTGCATCGCACAGATCGACGAGGCCGCGAGGAATTCGAGCGCGAAATCGCGGTCGGACACCGAATCGAGGCTGTTGGCCGTCGGCCGGTCAAAGCCGAGTGCCTTAGCCGTTGCGTGGCGATCAATCGGAAAAGACGTTCCGGCTAGCGCAGCCGCGCCAAGGGGGCTTTCGTTCATCCGACGGCGGGCATCGGCAAAACGGCTCCGGTCGCGTGCGAACATCTCGACATAGGCGAGCATGTGGTGGCCCCATGTCACGGGCTGCGCCGTTTGTAGATGGGTAAAGCCCGGCATCACCCAATCGGCCCCGGCCTCGGCCTGACCCAAGAGCGCCTGCATCAGGGCCGCAAGCGCCGCATCGGCGGCGTCGCACTGATCCCGCACCCAGAGGCGGAAATCGACGGCAACCTGATCGTTGCGGCTCCGCGCCGTGTGCAGCCGGCCCGCCGGTGCGCCGATCAAATCCTTCAGCCGCGCCTCGATATTCATGTGGATGTCTTCGAGCGCGGTCGAAAACTCGAACTTTCCGCCCTCGATTTCTGACAATATGGTGAGGAGCCCTTCCCGAATGGCCTCGGCATCCTTATCCGTAACGATGCCTTGTGCGGCGAGCATCGCCGCATGGGCGCGCGAGCCGGCGATATCCTGCGCGGCGAGTCGCTTGTCGAACCCGATCGAGGCGTTAATCGCTTCCATGATCGCGTCCGGCCCGGAAGCGAACCGCCCGCCCCACATCTGGTTCGAGGTCTTGGTCATGTCGGAGGTCCTATGCGGAAACTAAAGTCAGCGGTTCTTTATACGGCGCTTGCCCTCGTTGCAAACGTGGCAATTGCAGGATCTGCGCTCGAAGATCTGCGTGACGGCGACATGATGAAGCTGGCGGTCTACGAAGAACCGATTGCGGTCAGCGCAGAGCCGTTTATCGGCCCCGAAGGCGAGATGAGCCTCGCAGACTTTGAGGGAAAGGTTCTTTTGGTGAACTTCTGGGCGACATGGTGCGCGCCCTGCCGCGAGGAGATGCCCTCGATCGCAGCGTTGGGTGGGGCGTTTCCAACCGAGGATTTCGCCGTGATCACCATCGCCACTGGCCGAAATCCCGCTCCCGCAATCGAGAAATTCCTTGGCGACATCGGCCTTCAGGAGATGCCGGTCTATCTCGACCCCAAACAGAAGCTGGCGCGTGACATGGGTGTAATGGGCCTGCCGGTTACGGTCCTGATTGACCGTGAGGGGCGCGAAGTTGCGCGGCTGGTTGGGGGCGCGGATTGGGGCAGCGAAAGCGCCCACGCGATCATTGCGGCCCTGATCGGCGAAGAAGGCTAGGCGCGGCCGGCCGAGGCCGAGAGGATCAGCGGGTCGATCCCCATCGCCTTGAGCGCGGCAGTCCATTTGTGCTCGTTGGCACGGCCAAAGAGGATGTCGGGGCGCGCATCGCAGGTGAGCCAGCCGTTTGCGGCGATTTCGTCCTCAAGCTGCCCTGGCCCCCAACCGGCATAGCCCAGCGCCAGCATCGACGACGCCGGCCCCTCGCCCTTGGCAATCTGTTCAAGAACTTCGGTCGTCGCCGTCATCGCAACCTGATCGTCAACCTTCATCGTTCCGGTCTCGGCCTCGTAATCCGCCGAATGCAGCACGAAGCCGCGCCCGTGTTCGACCGGCCCGCCGAAATGCACGCGGATGTCGCGAAGCCCTGCCCCGACAGGAATCCCAAGTTGCTCCAGAAGATCGGCAAAGCGGATATCGGTCGCGGGCTTGTTGACGATCAACCCCATGGCCCCGTCCTCGGAATGGGCGCAAAGGTAGACCACGCTATGCTCGAACCTCGGATCACCCATCCCCGGCATGGCGATGAGCATCTTGCCCGTGAAGTCTGAGGAAACTTGCTTCATTCCCCAATGATGTGGTGCGTCTCCGCCACGTTCAAGAGGCGGGACACGCAATCCTCGCCACAACGTGACTTTCCTTGGCCGCCACAATTCCTATTGTCGGCACGATGACCCGAATTCGATCTCTTTCAGCAACGCTCCTGGCTCTCTTTGCTCCAGCCGCTCTCTTTGCGGGGGAAGGCGGCGAGCCCGCATCAATCCGCATACTTCCGGGCTGGAAATCAACCGAGGGGCACCATTTCATCGGTGTTGAAATTTCGATGGAGCCGGGATGGAAAACCTACTGGCGAGCTCCGGGGGAAGCGGGCATTCCCCCATATTGGGACTGGAGCGGCAGCGCGAATGTCGGAGAGCTCAAGATCCACTGGCCGGTGCCCGAGGTTTTCGAATACGCCGGTCTCGATGTGATCGGCTATCACGATCAGGTCGTTATTCCCATTGAGGTCATACCTGCTGACCCCAACGCGCCCACGCGTCTGATCGGTCGGGCCGAGATTGGAGTTTGTCAGGAAATCTGTGTACCTTTTTCGTATGAGTTCTCGCTCGATCTCTCAGAGGACAAGCGCAGGACTCCAGCGATTGTGGCTGCGATGATCGACCAGCCTGTCTCAGCGGAAACCGCTGATGTGGAGACCGTCACCT
>JBFEXG010000224.1:0-4146 GCA_041546005.1 Paracoccaceae bacterium | reverse complement strand
GGCATCTGCAGCTTTTCCGCAAGCTCTTCCGGCGTCGGCTCGCGGCCGATCTCGTGGAGCATCTGGCGGCCCGTACGCACAAGCTTGTTGATCGTCTCGATCATATGCACCGGAATACGGATCGTCCGGGCCTGATCAGCGATCGAGCGGGTGATTGCCTGACGGATCCACCATGTCGCATAGGTCGAGAACTTGTAGCCGCGGCGGTATTCGAACTTGTCGACCGCTTTCATCAGGCCGATGTTGCCTTCCTGAATGAGGTCGAGGAACTGAAGGCCGCGGTTGGTGTATTTCTTGGCGATGGAAATCACGAGGCGCAGGTTGGCCTCGACCATTTCCTTCTTGGCCTGACGGGCTTCTTTCTCGCCCTTCTGGACCTGCTGCACGATGCGGCGGAATTCCGAGATATCAACGCCGACATACTGACCGACCTGCGCCATTTCCGAACGCAGCTCTTCGATCTTGTCGGTCGATTTCTCCATCAGCATCTGCCAGCCACGGCCCGATTTCTCGGCCATACGGTCTAGCCATGTCGGATCAAGCTCGGAGCCGCGGTATTCGTCGATAAACTCGCGGCGGTTGATGCGGGCCTGATCGGCGAGTTTTACCATGCTCGAGTCGATCGACATGATGCGGCGGTTGATGCCGTAAAGCTGGTCGATCAGCGCTTCGATACGGTTGTTATGCAGGTGAAGCGAGTTCACCAGCTCGACGATCTCGGCGCGCAGCTTCTGATACTTGGTTTCTTCCTTGTCGGAGAAACTGTCATCTTCATTCAGCGTGGCCGACATCCGGGCGTCTTGCATGTCGCTCAGCTTGCCGAAATCGCGCGCGATGATTTCAAGGGTCTCGAGAACTCTGGGTTTCAACGCCGATTCCATGGCCGCAAGGCTCATGTTGGCCTGATCGTCGTCGTCCTCGTCGTCTTCGCGTGCAATAGGATTGCCGTCAGCGTCAAGTTCGGGCGAGCTGTTGCTCTCGCTGTTGCTCGTGTCCGAGCCGCTACCGGAATCGACGACCGACTCACCCTCTTCGTCGCCCTCAAGCTGGTTGCCGAAGGTTGCCTCGAGGTCGATCACATCGCGCAGAAGGATGTCTTCGCTGAGAAGTTCGTCGCGCCAGATGGTGATGGCGTGGAATGTGAGCGGGCTCTCGCAGAGGCCGGCAATCATCGTGTTGCGGCCAGCTTCGATGCGCTTGGCGATGGCGATCTCGCCCTCGCGGCTCAGAAGCTCGACCGAGCCCATCTCGCGCAAATACATCCGCACCGGATCGTCGGTCCGGTCGAGCTTTTCGGTCTCCGACGAGCCAAGCGCGACCTCGCGGCCGCCCGTGGTGGCCACGGCGGTGGACCCAGAGGCGCCGTCGTCTTCGACTTCTTCGCTCTCTTCTTCCTCGGTAACCTGAATGCCCATCTCCGAGAGCATGGACATCACATCCTCGATCTGGTCGGACGAGACCTGATCGGGCGGCAGAACCGAGTTCAGCTGATCATAGGTGATGTATCCGCGCTCGCGCGCATCGGCGATCATCCGTTTGACGGCAGCCTGGCTGACATCCATCGAAATGTCGCCGTCCTGATCTTCGTCTTTGGAGTCGTCGGTGTCTTTTGCGGCCATCAGTGGCTCCTCAAAAATATCTTGATTTCGAATCAGTGATTCGTTTTGCCCGAATCAATCTGGCGACGCAGTGATTCGCAACCTCTCGTGCGGGGTTTTTTCCTAGCTGTTGCGCCTGCCGCCTTTGCCGAAATTGATCTGGTCGAGCAGCCGCTCAAAAGCATCGCGTTCGTCCCGCTTCATTTTGGCTCCATTGGCGCCAGTATCATATTCGGCCTTGTCTTCATTATTGCCGCGGCCCGCACGATCAAGCGCCAAAGCCGCCTGCCCAAGCCGCCAAGTTACCCCTTCGTCCGCTACTCCCGAAAGATCCTCGGTGGCCTCAGCGATCTCGCGCGGCAGGCTGCGTCGGGCATTCAATTTGGCAAGCTCTTCGGCAAGGCACATCCGCGCTACATCGACGTCGCCGGCCCTGCGAACAGCCGGGCTAATGGCGACATGGCTCTGCCCAAAGAGCTTTTCAAGGGGATCGGAACCGATATCTGCAGCAATGGCGTTTCGGAGGTCGCCGCTTTCGTCATGGGCGTGCCTGAGGATGGCGTCCCTGATCTGGCGATGCGAGGGCTCACTGCAATCCATCCGCTCGAGTTCCCCCTCAAACTCGGGCAAAACAGCCGGTGTCGACAGTAGAGACGCAAAGATCACGGCCTCTCTGAGATGATCTTCTACACCCACTCCAGAGACAAGAACCGAGGATTTCGTGGTCGAAAGAACTTGGGGGCCTTTCTGCCACGGCCCGCGAGACGGACCGGCGCTGCGCGGACGGCGGGCGCCGAAAAGCTCGGCCCGCATCTCCTTGATCGCCTCACCATAGTGGGTGCGGATCGAGGGATCCTTGATGAGCCGGAGCTTCTCTCGCAGCGCCTTGTCGAGGGCCGCGCGGCGTTCGGGGCTGTCATAAACCTTGTCTTCCGTCTCGCGTCGCCAAAGAAGCGCGACCATCGGGATCGCCGCCTCGATCACCTTGCGCATCGCGCCTGCGCCCTGCCCACGGATGAGGTCGTCCGGGTCTTGCCCCTCCGGCATGAGGGCAAAGCGGAGCGATTGGCCGGCCTCGAGAAGGGGCAGCGCCACGTCGATCGCCCGCATCGCCGCACGAAGGCCTGCCGTATCGCCATCAAGGGCAATTACAGGTTCGGGCGCTATGCGCCAAAGGAGCCGCAATTGGTCTTCCGTGATCGCCGTTCCAAGCGGGGCGACGACCGCCGGGAACCCCGCCTCGCTAAGCGCGATCACATCCATATAGCCTTCGGCCACGATCAGCGGATGCCCCTTGCCCGCTGCTTCACGGGCGGGGCCGTGGTTGAAGAGACTGCGACCCTTGTCGAAAAGCGGGGTCTCGGGCGAGTTCAGGTATTTGGCGTTGTTTGACGGGTCCATTGCCCGCCCGCCAAAGGCGATTGCCTTGCCCCGCGCATCGCGGATCGGAAACATGATCCGGTTGCGAAAGGTGTCGTAGGGTTCTTTGCCCTTGTCGGAGGGTTTCAGTAGGCCCGCCTCGAGCATCAGATCAGTTGAGATGCCCTTCGCGATAAGCGCCTCGCGCAGACCTTCCCAACCGGGCGGCGCAAAGCCAATCTCCCACCGGTCCAGCGCGGCTGGCGAGAGGCCACGCCGCGCAAGATAATCCCGCGCCTCGGCGGCGGCTGAGGTCTTGAGCTGCAAGCGATACCACTGCACCGCCTGTTCCATCACAGCGATCAGCTCGCTCCGCCGGTCGGCCTTTTCCTGCGCGCGCGGATCGCGTTCGGGGATGGGCATACCGGCCTCGCGGGCGAGGATCTCGATCGCTTCGGGGAAGGCCACGTTTTCCGTCTCGCGCACGAAGGAAATCGCATCACCTTTGGCGTGGCAGCCGAAGCAATAGTAGTAGCCCTTCCTGTCATCGACATGGAACGAGGCGGTCTTTTCCTGATGGAAGGGGCATGGCGCCCAGAAGTCGCCCTTGCCCGCGTTGGATTTGCGCTGATCCCACATGACCTTTCGCCCCACGACTTGCGCGAGGCTCAGGCGATTTCTGAGCTCATCTAGAAAACCGGGCGGCAGACTCATGGGCGCAGTATCCGCCTTGGCCCTTCCGATAGCAAGGAGCGCGGCGCCTCAGCCCCGCGCCGCAACGCCCTCGGCGGCCTCGGTCAATTCATGCACCAAGGTCTGCGCCATCGAGCGCATGACGATGACCTCAAAAGACTTGGGCCCAAGGCGAGTAATCGAGGCGGTCATATGGTTCACAAGGCTCCGCGCCGTGTGGCCACGCTTGAAGGTTGCAGCCCGCAGGTCGAGCGGAACAAGCCGTGCAAGAACAGCCTCGGCTCCATCGCCTTCGATCTTTACGGCGGCGACGCCATCACCTTGATCGGTCACGGCAGCGAGGCCCGACAGGTCGGGCAGATCGCAGCCGATCACATTGGCCCGCCCCTGCCCGGCCCAGACCGCCCGTGCCTCACCTTTCGAGGTGGTGCGGTTGGGGGCCGGAAAGGCAATGTCGCAGGCCTCTTTCAGAGCCGCCGAGACAGCCCCTTCCTTG
>JBFEXG010000303.1:0-2942 GCA_041546005.1 Paracoccaceae bacterium | reverse complement strand
TCGGTTTGGCTCACACGCGAATTCACCGTCGATCTTGTCGAACATCTGGCTGCGGTGAAAGGCGGGGCAAAAGCCGAGCGCCTTGAGAAGGCAATGCGCCGGAGTCTTGGGGTCGGCAATTCGACCGGCCTCGGCATGGCGCCGTTCCTTGTCCGGCATCCGGTTCTCCTCAACAACTGGATGGCAGCAAAGGAAGAGGCTCTGGCTCGTGTCAGGGCCTTGCCGCAGGCAGGGGCGAAAGAGGTTGCCGAATTCCGTGTGGCACTTCTGGAAGCGATCGAGAATGCCACCCTTTGGAAATCCGAACATCCGATCCAGATGACCAAGCTGGCCGACCTGCGGGGCGACATGGACCGGATCGAAGATCACACGCGGCTGTTTCCCGGTGCGGAAAGCCACCCTTGGGATGCGCTTTGGCGGTGGGGCGAGAGGCTTTCGCTTGAGGGGCAGGAGGCGCTTCTGGCGCTGATCCTCGAGCCGCATGGCGCGCTGATTGACGATCTTGCCGCGACGATGAGTGCCGATGAAAGCGCCTCGTTCCGCATTGACGGGGAGATGAGCGTTGGCGCTCTTCGGGCACTTGTTGAAGAGCACTATAACTGGGCGCTCGCCATCGATTTTGCCAAGCCAGAAAGCGCCGCCCGCTTCTGGTATGTCTCCGAAGAAAAGCTCGAGCCGCGGCTCGGGGACCGCCATGGCGAGGCCGGGGCCGAGCGCGAACAGCCTCTCGGCGTCGCCAAACTGGCCTCGGAGCTTCATGCGGCTCTTGCGGGGTGGGCGGACGATGCGTCGCTCGCCGAATTCCTCCTCGCCCGACCCGACCAACGCTATATGACCCGCCGGGCGCAGATCGCAGCCAGTCACCCTTTCGCTGAGGTGCAGGACAATCTCCTTGCCGCCGATATGCTCCCTATCGACATCATGCGCTGCAAGCTCGCCTTCTTTGGCGCGAGCCGCTTCGATCCACGGTCGGACAAATGGGTGAGGATCAGCCTTTTTCAGGGCGAGCCGCATCCGTCCGAAATGCCGCAAGGCGATGGGGTGATGGACCTCAGCGGCACAGGCGCGCCGGAGCCGGTTGGGGTCGAGCTATCGGACAATGAGGTCGAGAGCCTTTGCCTCAAGGCGTCGCGCGGCGCCGGGCTCGACTGGGGTCTTGCCGAAGAGGCCGGGCAGGCGGCGCGGTGGCTGGCCGCCCATGGGCTGGATGGTCCGACCGAGCTTTTGCATCACCTTCTTGCCTCCAAGGACCGGTCCGCCTCCGTGCCCTCTTCGCTTACGCAGCTTGAGCCGCAATCCTCGGACCCGCTATGCCCGATCCATCTTGGCGCGGCGCTGTCCGACTTGGGGCCCCTGCGGTCCGCGATCGAAGCCGGCCCTGTGGCTGCACCAGTACTTCTTCTGCCATTCCTCGCGCGGGTCGCCGGGGCAGGGGGTGTTGAGCTTCGCTGGGAGGGGGGATCGGTTTCGGTCGGTTCAGATGGCATCAAAGGGGATGTGGCCCGTCTCGCCATGACGAATGCGGCTCGGGTGGTGTTAGGGCCAATCGGGCAGGGCCCCACGGTCCATTCCGGTACGCGCGTCGCACTGGAGAAATCCACTGTCGATGGCTTGTCAGCCTTGGCTATGAACACAACGGTTCCCGCCACAGAGCAATCGCGCAGCGATGCCGGAGCCAAGATCGACGACAACGACTAGGAAAGAGGGCGGATGGCAGACAAGATAACCTTGAGGCTCGAAGAGATCGAAGCCCGCAGCATCGCGGCGCTTGTCGGGCACGGTGCTGGCGACTGGCAAGCGGCCTCTGTCGCCCGCGCCGTGACCCGCGCCGAAGAGACCGGCAACATTATCTGTGGCCTCTATTACCTTGAAAGCTATTGCAAACAGCTCGCCTCCGGCCGCGTGAAGGGTCAGGTCGATCCGGAGGTGATCCAGCGCCGCCCGGGTGCGGTGACCGTTGACGCGAAGTTTGGCTTTGCCCAGCCTGCCTTTGCCCGTGGTCTGCCTTTTGCGGTGGCCGCCGCCAAAGCCAATGGCATTTCGACCCTAGCCATCGCCCATTCCCATACCTGCACATCGCTCGGTTTCTTCACCGAACAGATCGCCGCCGCCGGCCTCATCGGCATCGGCTTTACCAATGCTTCCGCCATCGTGGCGGGGCCAGGGGGCAAGCTGCCGACCATTGGCACCAACCCCATCGCCTTTACCCTGCCGGGGGCAAACGGCCCGGCGATGCACGCCGATTTCTCGACCGCCGCGGTGGCCTTGGGCAAGATCACCATGGCTAAAGCCGCAGGCGAGGCGATCCCGCTGGGCTGGGCGGTCGATAAGGATGGTGTGCCGACGACCAACCCTGAGGCCGCACTGGGCGGCTCGCTCGTCAGCGCGGCGGCCTACAAGGGCTGGGCGCTTGGTCTATTGGTCGAGTTTCTCGCCGCCGGGCTCACAGGCTCGGTCAATTCGCTCGACGTGAAGGGGCTGAAGGCCGAGAACGGCCCGCCGCATGACCTTGGTCAGACCTACATCCTGATCGACCCCGCCTGCCACGGCGGCGATTTTCAGGGCCGGATCGCGCGGGTGGCCGAGCATATCGCCAATGACCCCGAGGTCCGCCTGCCCGGTGCGCATCAGCGGGCACATCGCGAGACGGTCGAGGTCTCGGCGGCGCTTTGGGAGAGCGTGCTCGCGCTAGGCTAGACGGGCTTCAAGCGCCCCACGGCAAAGGCGCTGAGGCCCACCATCACGGCAGCGGTCGCGAGGCAGAGCCAAAGCCCGCCGATCTGGTAGGTCGCGCCCGAGAGGATCGTGCCAATGAGCCGCCCGCCCGCATTGGCCATATAGTAGAAGCCCACGTCCATCGTGACCTGCTCGTCCTTCGAGAAGGCGAGGATCAGGTAGGAGTGGAGCGAGGAATTCACCGCGAAGAGCGCGCCAAAGGCGAG
>JBFEXG010000068.1:0-10239 GCA_041546005.1 Paracoccaceae bacterium | reverse complement strand
TTCAAAGCTCGATTTGATGCCGTGGATCCAGCGCTTGGCGCGCTCGTTGAGGTTGAAGCCCGGCGTCATTGACCGGCCACGCGTCACCAGAATACCAAGGTCAGCCCCTTCGTAGCGGTAGTCACCCTCTTGCTGAATCCGCAGGAAGAAGGCCTCGTTCTCGTTCTCGACGGCGCGACGGTGATAGTCAAAACGGTCAAAGACCACCCTGCCATCCTCGAGCATCTTGTAGATGCCACTCTGCGGCGCCTTGGTGATGAGATCGACACTGTCTTCGGTGTGCTTGATCACCATCTGGCTCCAGCCGTCGATCATATCGGGATCGGCCCAGCGGGCGTTCAGCTCGTCCACGTCGAGCTTGAACTTGGCGTTCGAGAACTCAAGGAGGTGGAAGAGGAACAGCGGTGCATCAGCATGGGCAAAAGCCGCGTGGTTGGTCATCGAGCTGGCCCCGGTGATGCGCGGGTTCAACTCGCCCAGCCAGAGATCGCCGGTCTTTTTGTCGATCAGGAAGTCGAGCTCGAAATAGCCGCGATAGCCTTCTTTGCGAAGCTGTTCCCCGAACTTGAAGGTCAGATCGCGTGCCTGCTGGCGCACCTTTGGGGAAAAGGCGGTCGCGAAAATCTCGTTCCCGCACCAGCCGCCGCGGTACGGCGTCAGATCCTTGAAGCCGACAAGCTCGGTCATCAAGGGGCCGACGATCGTGCCCTCCGAAGTACAGCAAGCCTCGATCGCCGAACCCCGGCAATCGATGCGCTTCATGATCTTGATCTCGCCCTGCCCGACAATCTCGTGCTCGTGGCGACGGAAATCAGCCTCGGATTTGATGAAGAAGGTGGTGTGGCCGCTGTCGCCAAAGGCCGACTGCAAGACGAGATCGCGGCCAATCCCGGCCTTGTCACTCACTTCACAAAGCTGTTTGTAGCTCTCGACGAGCGCGAGCGTATTGGGCACCGAGGGCACACCTGCCTTGTTGCCCACGCGCACGGTTTCGATCTTGTTGTCCATCCGGGTGCGCAGCTTGGCCTTTGGGAACCAGACATCCGCGCCAAGCTCTTTGGCCAGCCGCTCGGTCTCTTCGTCAAACATCAGGAAGACAAACTTGGGCTTTCCGCCCCGGCGCTTGACGAGGTCGATCACCTCCTTGTGCTGCAGAAGGTAGTTGTTGATGTCTTCGATCGACTGGAATTCCGCGTGCGGCTGCTCGGAGGGGCAGAACACGTTGGGGTGTCGGCCATCGTAGCAGTCGATATAGCATATGTATTTGAAATTCTTACACCATTCGTCAATACCAAGGAGGTTGAAGTTGGTCGCCGAGATGAAATAGATCGGATCTTCGTTGCGGTGAAAGAACCGACGGATTTCGGAAATATTATTGAGTTGACGCTTTGCCATAACAAACCTCCCTATGACTTTACCGCCGCTTTTTCAGCGGTCAGATTGCTTAGTGCTTCATGTGTAAAGACCCGCAGGCCAAGTTCCGCGCGGTAGCCGTGAATTTCGTTGACGTCGAGCGCCCGCATGAAGGCGAGGATCTCGCGGCTGACCACTTGGCCGGGCACCAGGATCGGAAAACCGGGCGGATAGGGGATGATGAACGAGGCCGAGACCACGTCCTGCCCTGAATCCATCGCCTCCCTAATTGTGCCGTTGAGCTCCAGATAGTCGCAGTTGTTCTCGTCGTAGCTGAGGAAGAACGCCTTGCGGATATCCCCTTCTCCGGTCTCAGGATCGGCGCAGAAGGCATCGTGGAACCGGCTGAAATCCGGGAGCGGCGGCAGGTCTTTCATCAGGTTGTTGACCCTGCGATCAAAGGCGAGCCTTTCCATCTTGGAGGCATCGTCCAAAAGTTCGTCGAGGCCTTTGGCAATCTCGACCAGAACCTCGATCAGATAGGCCACCGACGAGCGCGTCGTGCCGATATTGGTCATGAACAGAACGGTATTTCGCGAGGTCTTGTTGATCTGGATACCGTACTTGTCCATCAGGACCTTGGTCTTGAACGTGTCGCCGTCCCAGCCCGTGCCGCCCACGGCCAGCGTGATGCGCGTGGCGTCGAGGACAAATTCGTCCTTCTCCCAACAGTTCCAGATATCGGTCCAGCCCTGTTCGGGATCGTAGTAGGACTCAACCCCACTTTCTCGGAACTCTTCAGGGATCATGTCGCCCGCTGTCAGAACCTTGAAGTATTTCCTGATTAGCGGATGGGTCGAAACGGCCCTTCGGATCGACATGGCGGCCTCGACCTGGCGCTGAACGAATTCATATCCCTCGAGTTCGACCTGCCTCCGACCGACATCGAGCGAGGCGATGATCTGGTAGTTCGGGCTGGTCGAGGTGTGGGTCATATAGGCTTCGTGGAAGCTCTGCTCGACCTCGCCTTTGAAATCCTGATCGTTGACATGGATCATCGAACCTTGCCGGAGCGAGGTCAGGGTTTTGTGGGTCGATTGCGTCGCATAGACCCGCACCCGCGCGTTGGGCGGAGGAATAAGTCGGGTCTTGATGAGCGTTGCCTCGTCCGCACCTTCAAGCTCTTCCACTTGCGCTGCATAGGCTTTGGCGTGCTGCTCGGAGCGGAACTTTTCGCGCAGATTGTTGGCGGCGTTCATCGCCGTCCGCTGGCGGTAGGTTGGGCCGAAGCGCGCGAAAGCAAACCAGGCTTCGTCCCACAAGAAGATCAGATCGGGCTTGATGGCGAGGCACTCTTCCATCACCCGTTCGACGTTGTAGACAATGCCGTCAAAGGTGCAGTTGGTCAGCAAGAGCATCCGCACCCGGTCGAGTTTGCCGGCGGCCTTGAGTTGTAGGAGCTTGTGTTTGACCTCCGAGAGCGGCACCGCCCCATACATCGAATATTCATTGAGCGGATAGCTATCGAGATAACAGACCTCGGCCCCCGACAACACCATCCCGTAATGGTGAGACTTATGGCAATCGCGGTCGACCAGAACGATATCGCCGGGCCTGACCAGCGCCTGCACGACGATCTTGTTGCAGGTCGAGGTGCCGTTGGTTGCAAAGAAGGTGTGCCGCGCGCCGAAGGCACGGGCGGCAAGCTCTTGCGCCTGTTTGATCGGGCCGGTCGGCTCTAGAAGACTGTCAAGGCCACCCGAGGTGGCCGATGTTTCGGCCATGAAGATATTGGGGCCATAGAAAGCCCCCATGTCCTGAATCCAGTGCGACCGCGAGATCGACTTGCCGCGGCTGATCGGCATGGCGTGGAACACGCCGGTCGGCTGCTTGGAATATTCCTTGAGTGCCGTGAAGAACGGCGTCTTGAAGCGCGCCTGCACACCCCGAAGGATGTTGAGGTGCAGCTCCATGAAATCTTCCTGATTATAGAAGACCCGACGGCAAATCCCGAGGTCGAGGCCCGCGATTTCCTCAACCGAGCGATCCGTCACCAGATAGGCGTCTAACTCGGGCCGCACTTTGGCGACGAGCCGGCACAGTTCCGGCCCCCAGGTTTCCGGGGTAAGCGCCTCAAGCTCCTCCACCCCCCCTGCGCGATCGAGATATTTCGTCAGGATCGACAATTCGACCTGACTTTCCATCTTGAGACCGGGTCGCACGACAATGGCCTGAATATTGTGATTGAACATAACGCCAATCAGCGCGTCCTGCAGGCTTGGCACGACAACAGGCTCATAGATGAACGCGTCTTCCGATCGTCGCATCGAGGCGATGTTGGACTTTACCCAACGCTCCTGATGCTCGTTCAGATCGTCGACAATCATGACTTCGAAATACGGCTTCGTCAGTGCCCGCGCGTCAGGCGACAAAAGCGCCTCGTCATCGTGCTCTTCGGAGTCGACGATATCGCGATCAAGCGGGATGTGCCGCCTGCGGTAGGCGCCGGTAGTTAGGGCGCGCGAAATTCTCTGAACTGAGAAAGCCATATCGTCGAACTTGCCGTGTTCGAACAGGCGGCGGAGGTGGTCGAAGGCCGACATTCCGGGGAAGGCCCAGTATGCCTCGATGAGAGATAGTTGACTGAGGAGTTTTTCGATCCGCTCATGTGCACCCTTGGCACCGCGGCCATTCGGGTTCTTGGCGAGCTGTTCGATCTGCGCCCGCAACTCACCCCAGCGGTCCGCGCGCAGCTGGACCGCTGAATAATAGTCACTCATCGACTGCATCGTTCCGTCTTCTCCCTTATTGGGGAGGACAGGCGGTCTCGATAGCCGGGCCCGCGTGGCCCTGCGTCCTAGCCCGACTAGTTCCTCTCCCTTATCGACGGTGACTTGCCAAGAATGTCACCGGGCGCCCTTTTGGGCATACTTTCAAATGCAATATCTCGAACATTTACGCCAAGTCCGGCCCGAGTGCCCTGCGTGGGCATGGTCAGCGGGCCAAGATTGTTCAAATAGGCATCGGCGCCGCTCATCCGGTCGTAGACCGTGAAATCTGCAGATCGGTCGCGGAAGCTCTTGAGCACCTGCCCCAGCCCCTTGATGCCCGTCTCGCGCTGGCGGCGCACCATGTCGAGATCGACCTCGATGGGGAACATATCCTCCTGCCCTGCCGCCTGATGAAGGACCGTGGCGGCCGGATCGACCACGCAAGAGCGACCGTTGCCGCCTGCGCCAAGACCGTTGACGTCGAACACATAGCACTGGAATTGCGCGGCGGTGGCGCGAGCAATGGCAAGCTCGGCGTCGCGGTCGGTCGTGCCGGTGAGGACGGGATGAAGAAGAACCTCCACCCCCGCGCTCGTCAGCTGGCGCGTGGTTTCCGGAAACCAGATGTCATAGCAGATCGACAGACCGAAACGGCCAACCTCGGGCACATCAAAGATGCAAAATTCCGTGCCCGCCTCGACATCGGCCTCGTAGGGCCGGAACGGGAACATCTTGCGATAGGTCGACACCACACTGCCATCAGGAGCGATCACGACCGAAGTATTGAACACGCGACCATCGGCTGTCTTTTCAAACATCGAGCCGGGGATCAGCCAGACGTTGTGTTTACGCGCCGCCGCGCAGAACTGATCCAGATGCTGATTTTCAAGCGGCAGGGCAAAACGGTGCAGCGGCCCAAGCGGCGCAAGCTCGCTGAACAGAACCATCTGGGTCCAGGGGAACCGAGCCATGAGGATATCGAGCCGGTGCAGCATACCTTCGGTGTTGGGTTGAAGGGCATTTACGTACATCTGGATGCCAGCGATGGCGAAGGGCGTCATGTTCTCGTTCTCTTTGCTGTCCGGACCCGCAGCCCCGCCATATTCGCGGCGCCGGTTGGATCCCATGTCACGACCCGAACAACCGGCAGGCGCGATACGGAAATGGCATTCCGATCAAATAGGGTGTCCCGCCTTGTAGGCATCGATCCTGTTCGCGACTGTCGGCCGATAGGCCGCCTTACCTTCATTCAACACCAGCCATCTGACAGTGAAAACCCCGAAACCCCCGATAATGGGCTTCTCCTTCAATTTCGGAACAAACGCCCAAGATTTGGTCGATTGGCGGGCGCATTATATGCCGTCGTCGAAAGGTTCGAAGCTTGCTGAGGCCGAGCGGCGCCAGCGCATCAAGTAGCCAAACCGATCATCATCCTCACGCAACAGGAAACCCTCGGGCATGTAGGGATAGACATCGTCCCCTGTGACCATGTCGCGATCGTTCTCGCGCATGAGAAGGTGTCGCGGCAGGAACCCGCCCGGATGGGTCAACCCTGCAGCACCGGACATATCGCCCAGCGCCTTGAGCGTATTGCGGTGGAAATTCGCCACCCGCTGCGCCTTGTCGGTGACAACAAGCGCCCGCTGGCGGGCTGGATCTTGGGTCGCGACACCGGTCGGGCAGTGGTTGGTATGGCAGGCCTGCGACTGGATGCAGCCGATCGCAAACATGAACCCCCGCGCCGAATTGCACCAATCAGCCCCAAGCGCGAGGGTGCGGGCGATGTCGAAGGCGTGGATCAGTTTGCCCGAGGCGCCGATCTTGATCTTGCCGCGCAGGCCAACGCCGAGCAGGGTGTTATGCGCGAAGGTCAGCCCCTCGACGAGCGGCATCCCCATGTGATTGGCAAACTCCAGAGGCGCGGCACCGGTCCCGCCTTCCTTGCCATCAATCACGATGAAATCGGGGGTGATCCCGGTTTCAAGCATAGCGCGGACAATGCACATGAACTCCCGCCGGTGGCCGATACAAAGCTTGAAGCCGACCGGTTTGCCGCCCGACAGATCGCGCAGCCGGGCGATGAACTGCATCATCTCGATCGGTGTCTCGAATGCGGAATGGCTTGCGGGTGAATGGCAATCAAAGCCCATTGGAATCCCGCGCGCCTCGGCGATCTCGGGGGTGATCTTGGCCGCCGGCAAGAGCCCGCCCTGCCCCGGCTTGGCGCCCTGGCTAAGCTTGATCTCGATCATCTTGACCTGAGGATCGCCGGCAACCTCGGCGAAACGGTCGGGATCGAAATGGCCCTGCTCGTCGCGGCACCCAAAATAGCCGGTGCCGACTTCGTAGATGAGGTCTCCACCCCCTTCGCGATGGTAGCGACTGATCCCTCCTTCGCCGGTGTCGTGCGCAAATCCGCCCAACTTGGCACCCTTGTTGAGAGCGAGAATTGCGTTGGCGGACAACGCGCCAAAGCTCATGGCCGAGATATTATAGACCGAAGCCTCATAGGGCTGGCGGCAGTCTTCGCCGCCGATCGTGACGCGAAAATCCGTATTGTCGATTTTCTTGGGTCGGATCGAATGGGTCAGCCACTGATAGCCGCCATGGTAGACGCTCATCTTGGTGCCGAACGGCCGCTTGTCCTCAACATTTTTGGCGCGCTGATAAACGATGCTCCGCGCCTCGCGCGAAAACGGCACTTCTTCGTCGTCGGCTTCGAGAAGGTATTGGCGGATTTCGGGACGAATATGCTCGAAGAGATAGCGAAAATGACCAATGATCGGATAGTTGCGCAATACCGCGTGGCTGGTCTGGGTAATATCCCGCAGGCCCAGCGCAAAGAGCGCGCCGGCCAAGGCCGTAGTCGCAATAGGCCAGCCCGCGAATACTGCGCCCCCTAGCGTTGTGATGAAGAGAACTCCAGACAGATAAAGAGGCAAATGCCTGACAGGCAATGTATTCACGCCGCTGCTCCGTCGGTTGTGGCCACACCTCCAGGCGCGGAAGCCGTCGCGAGGAAGTGCGCAACGCGTTTGGCATTGGAAGCGGCGATGGTTCCGTCCGGATCGAGCCGATTATTCTCGAAACCGATCCTCACTTTTCCACCCAACGCCCGCGCCTGACGCAGGCAGGCGGTCTCTTGCTTGCCGAAAGCACAGACGGCCCAATCGATGCCGGGCAGACTCTTTCCCAAGAGCCCGGCCAACTCTGTCACGCGATCGGGCGTCACCATGGCGGGGCCTTCATAGCGGCCTATCACCAGTAGCGCCTTCAAATCGCGCTCGGGGATAACCCCCGACGCGACCATCTGGCTGAAATGTTCGATATCTAGCGCATCATAGAGGATGTGCTGAACGCCCACCCCGGCATCGGCACAGCCTGCGAAGAACTCCTGCGTCACGCTTTTGTCCTGTCCCGCGATGATTTCGCGCAACGCGATCGAAACGGCCTTTGGCCGCAATGCCTCGACCAGCCTGCGCTGTTCGGCGGGGGTATATTGGCCCACGGCCTCGGAGGTGATCTGGACGTAGAACTCGGGCAGGGCCAGATCCATTTCCCGCAGGAACTCGGAATAAAGCCCCGCGTCCAGCGTATGGCGCTGATTGTCATCCCGCATATGGGCGTGAATACCGTCAGCGCCCGCCGCGGCACAGTCTCGTGCGGTTGCTACCAGCTCTTCAATCGTCACGGGCAGGTTGGGATGATCGGCCTTGGTCAAACGCGCGCCGTTGGGCGCGACCATCACATCAGGCAGCGGTCTCATGCGGCAAGAGCCTTGTCGATGGCACCAGCGAGTTTGGTGACCAATTCGTCGATCTGATTGTCCTCGATGATAAACGGCGGCGCCAGAAGCACGTGATCGCCGATCTGCCCGTCGATTGTTCCACCCATCGGATAGCAGATCAGGCCGGCGGCAAAGGCCTCGGCCTTGATCTTTGCGTGAAGCTTGCGCGAGGGATCGAAGGGCGCTTTCGTCTCCCGATCCGCCACCAACTCGACCCCTCGGAACAGGCCCCTGCCCCGAATATCGCCCACATGGGGATGCTGGCCCAGCGCATCACGCAGCGCGGCGTCGAGCTTGTCGCCCTGAACCCGCACACGCTCGAGCAGGCCCTTGCCAAGGATCTCGCCCAAAACGGCATTGGCACCGGCCGCAGCCATCGCATGGCCCATATAGGTATGACCGTGCTGGAAGAAGCCCGATCCTTTGGCGATGGCGTCATAGATCTTGCCCGAGCACAGAAGCGCGCCGATCGGCTGGTATCCCGCACCAAGCCCCTTGGCGATGGTGATCATATCGGCCGCAACCCCATCTTCGAGCGAGGCGAAGAGATAGCCGGTCCGGCCCATGCCGCACATCACCTCGTCAAGGATGAGAAGGACACCGTGCCTGTCGCAAATCTCGCGGATCCGCTTGAGATAGCCCGGAACGGCGGGAACCGCACCGGCGGTCGCACCGACCACGGGTTCGGCCACGAAGGCCATGACCGTTTCCGGCCCGAGGCGCTGGATCTCTGCTTCCAGCTCATCGGCCACGCGCCGCCCATAGGCCTCGACGCTCTCGCCATCGGCGCGGCCCCGGTATTCATAACATGGGGAGATATGGCTGGTTTCCACCAGCATCGGCGCAAACTGGGCGCGGCGCCATTCGTTGCCGCCTGTTGCCAGCGCGCCAAGCGTATTCCCGTGGTAGCTCTGACGCCGGGCAATAACCCTGTGCCGCTTGGGTTGGCCGATTTCGAGGAAATACTGCCGCGCCAGCTTCAGCGCCGCCTCGACAGCCTCGGACCCGCCGGAAACCAGATAGACGCGGTCGATCCCTTCGGGGGCGTTGGCGATCAGGGTATCGGCAAGCTGTTCGGCAGGCTCGGAGGTGAAGAAGCCGGTATGGGCAAAAGCGACCTGATCGAGTTGGGCGTGCAGCGCCGCCCGCACGGCCGCGTTGGAATGCCCAAGGCAGGAGACCGCAGCGCCGCCCGATCCATCGAGATAGCGTTTGCCATTGGCATCAATCAGGTAGCAGCCGTCTCCGGAGACAGCCGTTGGCAGCCCGCCTTTAGTGGAGCGGCCGAAGATATGGTTGGGCATTGATTAGGTCCTGACGACATAGACAGAGGTTTTGGCGTGTCGAACAACCCGCGCGGCATTGGGGCCGAGCAAGTAGTCCTTGAAATCGGGGCGATGCGAGCCGATCACGATCACCTCGGCGCTAAGACGGTCCGAGGCGCGCAGGATCTCGTCATAGACGGTCCCGTGGAGAACATGGGGATGGGCGTCGATCGAAGGCGGCACATTCTCTTTCACCCAGGCCGCCAAGCTGTGGCTGAAGGCATCAAGGTGCTTTTTCTCAAAGCCCGCAGGGAAGAATCCGCTCACCTGCGCCATCCCGAACGAGGGGCTAACCGAGACAACGTGCAGCTTGCCCCCTTTCTGCAAAAGGTCGAGCGCGCCTTGCAGGCAGGTCGTGCTTGCATCGGGATCGTTCAGGTCGACAGCCAGAAGGACAGTGTTTTTCATCGAAGTTCTCCTCAGAAGGCTGGCTTGGTTTGGCGGCGGCGCTGCATCACGACCACGAGACCAAAGAGAAGTAGGGCCGGAATGTAGAATACCTGTTTCGGCATCCGGTGGTTTGGGGTCAGCAAGCTTGCCACCTCGACACGCTCGTCGAGATAGAAATCAAACCCACCCAGCTGTGATTGGTAGGCGGTGCCGAACATCGGCTCGTCCATGTAAAGACGGTCCCCTTCAGGCAAGAGAACAAGCCCCGTGGCGTCGGCGCGGCCTGTCTCCGGCTCGTCCGCCGTGACTGTGTGAACCAGTGTCAGTTGGGTCGGCCGCCCGTCGGTGAAGGCAGGCCCTGCCACTACAAAGCGCACGGTCTCACCGACGTCTGCCTCGTCGAATGCCTGTGCAAGCTCTGTCGCTGGTCGTTCGATAAAGCGGGGCTGGATCCGGTCGAGCCAGAATCCCGGCACGAAGAGCGTGAAGGCCACAAGCAGAAGCGCGGCACTCTCCCATTTCTTCGAGGGGGCGAGGAAATAGCCCTGCGTCGCCGCGGCGAACAGGAGCATCGCGATAGTGGCCACGATGAAGACGAAGATCGCCTGCAGGA
>JBFEXG010000044.1:0-12116 GCA_041546005.1 Paracoccaceae bacterium | reverse complement strand
CCGGTTCGCCAGATCGACCGTGATCGCCCAATCCTCGCGCGCCTCGCCCGGCGGCGTGACGGCCGGGCGGCCCATCTGCACCTGCCGGTTGGTATTGGTCACCGTGCCCGACTTTTCATAGAAGGCGGCGGCGGGCAGGATCACGTCGGCGTAATTGGCTGTTTCGGTAAGAAAAATGTCCTGCACCACAAGATGCTCAAGGCTCGCCAGCGCCTCGCGGGCGTGGGTCACATCCGGGTCGGACATGGCGGGGTTTTCGCCAAGGATATACATACCCTTGATGTCGCCATGGTGCACCGCATCGAGGATTTCGGTGACGGTCAGGCCCTTCTCGGCCGACCAGTCGCCCGTTCCCCAGACCGAGGAGAACTTGCCGCGAATGTCGTCGGAGGTGACCGTCTGATAGTCGGGCAGGAACATCGGGATGAGGCCCGCGTCGGATGCGCCCTGAACGTTATTCTGGCCGCGCAACGGGTGAAGGCCGGCGCCCGGTTTGCCGACATTGCCGGTCATCAGCGCAAGCGCGATGAGGCAGCGGGAATTGTCGGTGCCGTGGATGTGCTGGCTGATGCCCATGCCCCAGAAGATCATCCCAGCCTTGGCGCCCGCGAAATCGCGGGCCACGGCGCGGAGTGTTTCGGCGGGGATGCCGCAGATCGCTTCCATCTTCTCGGGCGCATAGGCCGCAAGGTGGGCCTTCTCGGCCTCCCAGTTCTCGGTGAACTTCTCGATATAGGCCTGATCGTAAAGGCCTTCCTCGACGATTACATGCATGATCGCATTCAGCATCGAGACGTCGGCACCGGGGCGGAATTGCAGCATATGGGTCGCGTGGCGCTTCATCGCCGTGCCGCGCGGATCCATGATGATGAGCTTGCCGCCGCGCTTGGTGAACTGCTTGAAATAGGTCGCGGCAACGGGGTGGTTCTCGGTCGGGTTCGCGCCGATGACGATGGCGACATCGGCGTTCTCGATCTGGTTGAACGTCGCCGTCACTGCGCCCGAGCCCACGTTTTCCATCAGCGCCGCCACCGATGAGGCGTGGCACAGGCGGGTGCAGTGATCGACGTTGTTATGGCCGAACCCCTGCCGGATCAGCTTCTGGAAGAGATAGGCCTCTTCGTTCGAGCATTTGGCCGAACCGAAGCCCGCAATCGCCCGCCCGCCATGCGCCTGCGCGAGCCGCGCCATGCCGCCGGCGGCGAAATCAAGCGCCTCGTCCCAAGTCGCCTCGCGGAAATGGGTGAAGGGGTTGGCCGGATCGACGTTGAGGCCCTTGGGTGCGCCCTCCTTGCGGATGAGCGGTTTGGTGAGGCGGTGGGGGTGGTGGATATAGTCAAAGCCAAAGCGGCCCTTGACGCAAAGCCGCCCCTCGTTGGCGGGGCCGTTCACGCCCTCGACGTATTTGACCTTGCCATCCTTGACCTTCAGGCTCACCTGACAGCCCACGCCGCAGAAGGGGCAGATGCTCAGCGTTTCGCTGTCGAAATCGGCGCTATCGCCAACCTCGGCGGCATCAAGAACGGTTGCGGGCATCAGGGCGCCGGTCGGGCAGGCCTGCACGCATTCGCCGCAGGCGACGCAGGTGGATTGCCCCATCGGATCAGCGAAATCGAAGGTGGGATAGGCGTCATGCCCGCGGCCCGCCATGCCGATCACGTCATTGACCTGAACCTCGCGGCAGGCGCGCACGCAAAGGCCGCACTGGATGCAGGCATCGAGGTTGACACGCATCGCCACATGGCTGTCGTCAAGAAGGGGGATGCGCTCGGGTTCGACCGTTGGGAAGCGGCTCTCGCTCACGCCATTCGAGGCAGCCATGTCCCACAGGTGGCTCGATTTGTCGTGCGCGGCGGCCTGTTCGGGCTGGTCGGCCAGAAGAAGCTCCATCACCAGCGCACGGGATTTCGTGGCCCGTTCGCTCTCGGTCTTGACGACCATGCCGTTCGTGGCATTGCGGCAGCAGGAGGCGGCAAGCACCCGCTCGCCTTCGATCTCAACCACACATGCGCGGCAGTTGCCGTCGGGCCGATAGCCCGTCTGATCCTTGTGGCAGAGGTGCGGAATATCGGTGCCGTGGCGCTTGGCCACGTCCCAGATGGTCTCACCGGCTTTGGCCGTAACTTCGCGCCCGTCGAGGGTGAATTTGATCTGATCGGTCATGGTTCAGACCTCGTCCGGAAAATGTTTCAGCGTGAGTTTGATCGGGTTCGGCGCCGCTTGGCCGAGGCCGCAGATCGAGGCGTCGGCCATGACGGTGCAGAGGTCGCCAAGTAGGCCCGCATCCCATTTTGGCGCCTGCATCAGCTTGACGGCCTTTTCACAGCCCACGCGGCAAGGTGTGCATTGCCCGCAGCTTTCGCTCTCGAAGAAGCGCAGCATATTGAGGGCTGCGGCGCGGATGCTGTCCTTGTGGCCAAGGACGACAACGGCGGCCGAGCCGATAAACGTCCCGTGCGGCTGGAGCGTGTCGAAATCGAGGGGGATATCGCTCATCGAGGCGGGCAGGAGGCCAGAAGACGGGCCGCCCGGCTGATAGGCTTTGAACTCATGCCCCTCGGCCATGCCGCCCGCGGCGGCGATGATATCGGTGATGGTCGAACCTGCGGGCAGGAGGTAGACCCCCGGCTTGGCCACACGGCCCGAGACAGAGTAGCTGCGCAGGCCCTTGCGGCCGTTCTTTTCGGTCGAATTGAGGATCTCCGGCCCTTCGCGGCAGATGCGGGCAACCCAGTGGAGCGTCTCGACGTTATGGACGAGCGTCGGGCGGTCAAAGATGCCGACCTGTGCCACATTGGGCGGGCGCTGGCGCGGGATGCCGCGCTTGCCCTCGATCGACTCGATCATCGCGCTTTCTTCGCCGCAGATATAGGCGCCCGCGCCGCGGCGCAGGTCGATATAGCCCGGCGCGACGAGGCCAGCATCCTCAAGGGCGGCAATCTCGGTGCGCAGAATATGCAGCACGGCGGGATATTCATCGCGCATGTAGATAAAGCACTTATCGGCCTCAACCGCCCAAGCGGCGATCAACATGCCCTCAAGCATCAGGTGCGGCGTGCGCTCGAGGTAATAGCGGTCCTTGAACGTTCCCGGTTCGCCTTCGTCGCCGTTGACGGCGAGATAGCGGGGGCCGGCATTGGCGCGGACAAAGCCCCATTTGCGGCCCGAGGGGAAACCCGCGCCGCCGAGGCCGCGCAGGCCCGAGGCGAGGATGGTTTCCTGAACCTTCTCCCAATTGCCGTTTGCACGCAGATCGAGGAGCGTCGCATAGCCGCCCGCCGCGCGATAGGCGGCGAGGGCTTCGTAGGCGGGGATATGGGCGTGGGTATCGGAGGCCGCGATGGCGGCCTTCACCTTTTCGGGCGTGGCGTGGTCGATATGATGATGCCCGATCTCAAGAACCGGCGCGGTATCGCAACGGCCCATGCAGGGCGCGCGCAACACGCGAACCTTGGTCGGGTCCATCCCCGCCTCGAGGGCTGCGATCAGTTGCTCGGAACCGGCCATCTCGCAAGAGAGCGACTCGCAGACGCGGATGGTCAGATCGGGCGGGGTTTCCTCGCCCTCGCGGACCGGATCGAAATGGGCGTAGAAGGTTGCAACCTCCCAGACTTCGGCCATCGACAGGCGCATCTCTTCAGCGAGCGCGCGCAAATGCGGAGCGGACAGGTGGCCGTGCGCATCTTGAATGAGGTGCAGGTTTTCAATCAAAAGATCGCGGCTGCGCGGACGGTCGCCCAATAGCGCACGCACCTCGGCCCATGCAGCATCGTCAAGCTGGCGGCCCTTTGGGGTCCGGCGGCCCTTGCCACGGCCCGATTTCCAAACACCTTTGCCGTCGTCGAGGGCCATATTGTCTTCCTTATCAGCGGCGCACAGAACTTGCCGACTTTCTGACAGATTGCCGCGCCCGACAATGGACAGTTTCTGACCCTTTGCATAACTTTTGCGCCATGATGTGGGATCAGGAAATTGACGCGACCGGGCTTCTTTGCCCGCTGCCTGTGCTCAAAGCGCGCAAGGGGCTTTCCACGATGCAGTCGGGGCAAGTGCTGCGGCTTTTGGCAAGTGATCCGATGGCGGTGGTCGATATTCCGCATTTCTGCAGTGAGGCGGGGCACGAGTTTCAGGGCATGACCGAACTGGACGGTACCCGCGCCTATCTTATCCGCCGCGGCTAGACGAGGCCGAAAGAGCCGTAGGGGATATAGCGCACGGGCGTGCCCGGCGTGATGTCGGCGGCCCCGTCCGATAGCTCGACGATCCCCTCTGCCCAAGAGAGACCACTGATCCGGCCAGACCCTTCCGAGGCAAAGACCTCGGCCGCGCCCTCGGCATTTATTCGCGCCCGCAAGTATTCGCGGCGGCCCGGTTTCTTGGATTTGGTGAAGGCTGCGGGAACGGTGAAACCCTGTGGCGCAGTCCAGTCGCCGCCGGCCAGTTTCGACAGGGCCGGGCGGCCGAAGATCAAGGCACAGACCAAGGCGGCCACCGGATTGCCCGGAAGGCCGATCACCGGAACGCCCTTCCAAAGCGCCAGCGCCAAGGGGCGCCCCGGCTTCATGGCGATTCGCCAGCTTGAGAGCGTGCCCTCTTCGCGCAGGAGGCGGGAGACATGATCCTCGTCGCCCGCCGAAGCGCCGCCGGAAGTGAGGACCACATCCACCTCGCGCGCGGCTCGGTCGAGCTTGCCGGTGATAACGGCGGGCCTGTCGGGTGCGTGGCCGAGATCAATCGCCTCGTGGCCCCATTGTGCGATCAGCGAAAGGAGCATAGGCCGGTTGGCGTCATAAATCTGATGCGGCAGGGCGAGCCTGTCGGGCGTGGCGATAATCTCGTCGCCGGTCGAGAGAACACCAACCCGCAAGGGGCGGTGAACCGTCACCTCAGCAACCCCGAGCGCCGAGAGGAGCGCGAGGTCGGGCGCGCGCAAGCGGTGGCCGGCGTTCAGCGCGATTTCGCCTTCCTTCACGTCTTCGCCCGCCTTGCGGGTATTGGCGCGAGGCTTCACCGGCCCGTCAAAGGTCACGCTGGCGCTGTCGGTGGCGCAGTCTTCCTCGAGCACCACAGTATCCACCCCCTCAGGCAGGATCGCGCCTGTGAGGATGCGGACCGCATGACCATGGGGAACTGCGCCTGCGAAGGGCTGTCCAGCGGCGGCGCGACCGGCGACAAGGGGCAGACGGTTGACGCCCTCTTTTGTCGAGGCATGGGCAAAGCCATAGCCATCCACCGCCGAATTGGGGCGCGGCGGGTTCGAGCGGCGGGCAATACAGTCGGCGGCGAGGATGCGGCCGCAGGCGGAGGCGGTTTTTAGGGCCTCGGTGCCAGTGACTGGGGAAAGGGCCATCTTAAGACGATCTAGGGCCTCGTCCACTGGCACCCAACTCACTCCTTGCGGCATGGCAAAACAGTCGTCGCGCAGGCGCGGAGGAAGGTGGCTGGCGGGAATCGCGGCTCGGAGAGCAGGGCCGTGGCCTGTGCCCAAGGTCCAGCCTTCCTCGCGCAGGATTGCAGGGTCAGCGTCGATTTTGAACATCGGCGCAAGGCTGTCCGACCGGGCGAGGGTCCAGAGAGCGGCAGAGAGCAACTCGACCTCTGCCGCATCGCGCACCTTGCCTCGTGCCTCTGCGGCTTTCACATCGGGGCCGATGAAGGCGGCGTAAATCTCGGCGATCACAACGGCTTTGCCTTCAATCGGCTCGAACGGCCAAACGGCGCAATCGGCCCCGAGCGTGGCCTTCAGCCGGTGCAGCATCGGCATGCCCAGAAGGCTCTGAGCACCCACCGCGCCCGCGCCTGCAAGTTGCCAGAGCGTCTTGGGCTGGAGGCCCTCGGCCTTGCTTTGCTGGTCACAAAGGCGGTGTTCAAAGAGCCAGTGGGGCAAAGTGGGCTTCGTGCGCGGCAGCCCTTTGATCTCAGCCTTGCTGCCGTTGCCCCAGAAAGGTCCGCTGCCCGGAAGTGCACGGTTTATATCGGCGGCAACTTCCCGGTAGTTGCTGCGATTGCGTGCGTCATCAGTGACCCGCTCGGCGAGCCAACCCCAAAGCGCCAATGCTTCGGCCTTGCCGGTCAGGTGCTTTGCCAGACCCGCCGGTGCGCCAAAATTCAGGTCGGCCCCGATCAAGAGCCGCTCGCCCGAGCGGATTGCCTCTTGCGCCAGAGTGAGGATCTCGGCCTCGGCCTCGGCTCGTGTGGCGATGTTCCGGCTCGTGGTAGCGCGTGCATCCGAAACGCCGATCCATATGGAATCCCTGCCTGTCTTGGGGACGCCCGAGGCCGACCAGTCGAGAATGGCGACGCGATCGAACATTAAAGGCTCGTCTCGGAGAGGATAAAGTCGGCAATGCCGCGGATGTCGTCGAGGTCGAAGACAGGAACGGTCACGTCGATATGCGAGATGTCTGAAGCCACCGCACGGATCGTCGGGTTCTCGTTCGCCATCAAGGGATGGCCCATCTCCTCGCGGTGCGCCTCGATTTTCGGATGCGGCGCGCGCTTGAAGCCCTCGATCAGAACGAGGTCGACCGGAGCAAGCCGCGCGATCAGGTCTTCGACCTTGGGCTCGGGCGCTCCACGCAATTCATGCATCAAGGCCCAGCGGTCAGGTGTGGCGAGGATTACCTCGCGGGCACCCGCCTCGCGGTGGCGGAAGCTGTCGCGCCCCGGCTCGTCGATATCGGCGGAGTGATGCGCGTGTTTGATGGTCGAAACCGTCAGGCCACGCCCCGAAATCTCGGTGACGAGCCGTTCGACCAAAGTTGTTTTTCCGGCATTCTTCCAGCCGGTGACGCCATAGACCTTCATGCGCGTTCCACGAGTTCTTCTGCCGCCTCGATATCTTCGGGCGTGTTGATGTTGAAAAACGGATCGAAAGGCGAGGAGGCAAAGCTCGCCGTGCCGGCCCCATGCTTGTCGGTCCACAGGACGACCTTGCGCAGCCCACCCTTCAATGCCTCGCGCAGATCGTCACGCAGGGCGACGGGCCAGAGGCCAAAGGTCGGGTGATGCCAGAGCTTTCCGGTCTCGTCAGGCGAGGCGGCAAGGGCAAGGCCGGAGGGGCCAGCGGCGGCTTGAAGGCGCTCCACGAGATCGCGGGGGAAAAAGGGCGTATCGGCGGCGACCGAGATCACCGCCTCGGCGCCGATCCCGGCGGCCCAGTCCATCCCGGCCAAGACCCCTGCAAGGGGGCCCGGGTGATCCGGCAGGCTGTCGGGCAGGACGGGCAGGCCTAGGTCGGCAAAGCGTATGGGATCGCCATTGGCATTCAGCGCGATCACCCCGCATTGGGGTGCGATGCGGGCGATCACGCGGTCGATGAGCCGCTGACCGCCGACTTCGCGCAGGCCCTTGTCGCCGCCACCCATCCGGGTTGACCGGCCGCCGGCGAGGATGATGGCGGGGGGCCTAGTCATTCTCGGCCCCTTTGCGCCGGTGCTTGCGGTCCTCTTCCTCGGCCGAAAGCACCGCGTCGCGGATCAAGCGCTCTTCGCCCGAAAGACAGACAAACCGCTGCCCGCGCATCCGCCCGATGAGCGTGAGGCCCACCTGCCGCGCGATTTCGACCCCCCAGGCGGTAAAGCCCGAGCGAGAGACAAGCACCGGGATCCCCATCTGTGCGGTCTTGATGACCATCTCCGAGGTCAGGCGCCCCGTGGTATAGAGGATCTTGTCAGCGCCGCTCACCTGATGGCGGAACATGAAGCCGGCAATCTTGTCGACCGCGTTGTGGCGGCCGACATCTTCCATATAGACCAATGGCTTGTCACTCTCACACAGCACGGTCCCATGGATCGCGCCGGCCTCGAGATAGAGCGAGGGCAGGGTGTTGATCGTCTTGGCGAGGGGATAGAGCCAGCTGGTTCTGACCTCGGCCTTGGGCAGGGTCAGCCCCTCAATTCCTTCCATCATGTCGCCAAAAACGGTGCCGACCGCACAGCCCGAGGTGCGGGTCTTTTTGCGGACCTTTTCCTCATAGGAGGTGCGCCGCTCGGTCCGGACGACGATGGTGTCGATCTCGGGCTCGTAGTCGATGGCGGTGATCACATCGTCATCGCGCAGCATCCGCTGATTGCGCAGAAAGCCCACGGCCAGAAAGTCGGGATAATCGCCAATGGTCATGGCGGTGACGATTTCTTGGCTGTTGAGGAAAATGGTCAGCGGCCGTTCCTCGACAACCGAAATCTCGGCCTCGGCGCCGGTATGGTCGATGCCCCTGACCTTGCGGGTCAGACCGGCGGCCTTGGGGTCGGGCAGGATGGGCAGCACAGGCGGCATGGGGCGCTTTCCTCGTCTGCGGGCATACTGTAAGCGGGGAACAGCACTTGCAAGGGGAAGGGCTATGCGGCTCGGCTATATCGTTCCAAGCGAAAGCATGACGGCGGACGCACTTTTGGCACAGGTCGCGCAGCTACTCTTGGCGAAAGGCCTGAGCGTGGCCGGAGCGATCCAGCACAACCACGGCGCCGCCTCGAACGGACGCTGCCATATGGATCTTGAGATTCTGACTGGCGAGCGGCGTGTGCGGATCAGTCAGGATCTTGGCCCGTACGCCCGCGGATGCCGGCTCGATCCCGGCGCACTGGAAGAGGCGGTTGGAGAGGTGATCGAGGCAATCCAAGCGGGCGGGGAAGACAGGCCCGAGATCCTCATAGTCAACAAGTTTGGCAAGCAAGAGATCGAGGGGCGCGGCTTTCGTCCGGCGATCGGCGCGGCTATGGCGGTAGACATTCCGGTGTTCGTGATCGTCCCCTCCGCAAGCCTTGATGCCTTCAACGCCTTTTCAGAGGGCTTGGGCGAAGTTGTTGACGGCGGATTGGACGAGATCGCCGACTGGTGCTTTGACGCGGCAAGCGGCGCCGTGTCGTAAAAGCCGCGAAAAACGACAGGTTCGGGCCGGGTCGTTTGGGAGGCGAGTGATAGCTGAGGCTTGAAAGGCGAAGCCGGGGCAAGAATGAACGATATTCTGACAGGCATGAAAGAAGCGGTGCGTCTGATCCTGACGTTCGATCCGGCGCTGATCGAGATATCGCTGCGCTCGCTTCAGGTCACCGTCAGTGCGACTGTTGTTGCCTCTCTAATCGGCTTGCCACTTGGAGCATGGCTCGCGATCAATCGATTCCGCGCCCGCAGATTCGTCATTGCATTTCTCAACGCTCTTATGGGGCTACCTCCTGTGGTGGTCGGCCTCATCGTCTATGTGCTTTTGTCGCGCTCGGGCCCTCTTGGAGTTCTGGGGCTGCTCTTCACGACCTCGGCCATGATCATCGCGCAGGTGATCATCATTACGCCGATCATTGCCTCGATCTCGCATCAGGCGATCCGCGAGTTATGGGCGGATTACCACGACCTTCTGATCTCGCTGAACACCACGCGCTGGCAACGGATCAAGGCGCTCTTGTGGGATGGGCGGCGTGCGCTTCTGACTGCCTCGCTCGCCGGATTTGGCCGTGCCATTGGCGAGGTGGGGGCGATCATGATCGTCGGCGGCAATATCGATAACGCGACGCGTGTCTTGACGACTGCCATCGCGCTTGAGACCGGCAAGGGCAATTTCGCGCTGGCGCTGGCGCTTGGGTTTATCCTGATCGCCCTTGCCGTCGCCGTGAACCTCGCGCTGCACCTTCTGTCGAAGACCGAAAGGAGCAGCCTGTGGTAGCGCCGATCCTTCCCCTGCGCGCCGAAAACATCCGCGTTGCTCGCGGCGGCAAGACATTGCTTGGCCCCCTGTCGCTCGAGATCGCGGGGGAGGGCGTCACCATCGTTCTCGGCCCGAACGGCAGCGGCAAGACGACCCTTCTGCGGGCGCTGCACGGCCTTGAACGGCTGCGCGAGGGTGCCGTGCGCTGGGCTGTGCCAGAGCCGCTGACCCGAAGCCAGCAGGCCTTTGTCTTTCAGGCGCCCATCCTGATGCGGCGGAGCGTGATCGACTCGATCGCCTATCCCTTGCTGCTCGATGGGCTACGACGTGGCGAGGCGCGAGACCGTGCCGCCGATGCTGCCGAAGCGGTCGGCCTTGGCGCGCGGTTGTCTCTGCAGGCGATGGACCTATCGGGCGGCGAGAAGCAGAAGCTCGCGATTGCACGAGCACTGGTGCGGCAGCCGCAAATCCTGTTTCTCGACGAGCCCTGCGCCAATCTTGACGGTCGTGCGACCCGCGAGATCGAGGCCATTCTTGCCAAGGTCCGCGAGCAAGGCACGCGGATCGTCATGTCGACCCACAACGTCGGACAGGCCCGGCGGATGGCCGACGAGGCGGTTTTCCTAGTCGAAGGCAGGTTGGTCGATGGTGGCCCTGCGGCCGAGTTCTTTGCCAATCCCAATACCCCCGAGGCACGGGCGCATCTGCAAGGAGACCTTTTGCCGTGATCAGGTTTTTGGCTGTTTGCATCGCCTTGCTTGGGCCAATGGCTGCGGCGGCGGACATGATGAAGATGGCTGTGACGACCTCCTTCGCCAATTCCGGCTTGGCCGAAGTTCTCTTGCCGGCGATTGCCGAGGATCTCGGGCTTGAGGTTCGGCTTCTGATCGTGGGTACGGGGCAGGCGCTGAAGCTGGGCGAGGCAGGGGATGTGGATGCGGTTCTTGTGCATTCCCGCGCAGCCGAAGAGGATTTCGTGGCTTCGGGCTTTGGCACCCACCGGCGCGAAATCATGTATAACGATTTCATCCTGATCGGACCCAAGGGCGATCCGGCGGGAACTCATGACGCTGCCTTTGCGCCAGATGCGCTAGCGCGCATATCTGAGGCAGAGGCCCCGTTTGTCAGCCGCGGCGACGACAGCGGCACGCACAAGATGGAGCTGACCCTTTGGAAAGCGGCCGGGATCGAGCCGCTGGGGGATTGGTATCGTGCTGTCGGTCAGGGGATGGGTGCCGCGCTGAACACCGCTGCCGGGATGGACGCCTATATTATCGCCGACCGCGCCAGTTGGCTCAATTTCGGCAATAAGGCAGGTCTTGGGATCGTCTTTGAAGGAGATCCGGCGCTTTACAACCAATACGCCTATATCCCGGTCAATCCGGTGCTTCATCCGTATGTGAACGCCGATGCGGCGGAGCGGTTGGAGGCATGGTTGGCCAGTGATCGCGCGAAGGCGCTGATCGAGGGGTATACTGTTGAGGGGCACCAGCTTTTCGTGTTCAACGCCGAACGATAGCAGGGGGCTCTGCCCCCGCGCCTTCGGCGCTCCCCCGGAGTATTTCAGGCCAAAAGAAGCCTAGACCGTGTAGAGGTAGAGGTCGAAGTCGACGTTGGAGATCGTGCGGGCCACGCGGGCGTATTCGGCGGCTTTGACGGCGGTGAAGGTGCGGTGCATGTCTGCGCCGAGGGCGTCTTTGAGGAACTCCGATTTCGTTGCCGCGGCGATGGCCTCGTTCCAGTCGCGCGGGACCGAGAGCGTATCGTCGCCCTCATAGCCATTGCCGGTGGTCTCGGGGCCGGGATCGATCCGGTTGTCGAGGCCGTGGCGGATGCCGGCGAGGACGGTGGCGGCGACGAGGTAGGGATTGGCATCGACGCCCGAGGGGCGGTGTTCGATACGGCGGGCCTGTTTGGAGCCGGCGGGGACGCGCAGGGCGACGGAGCGGTTGTTGACGCCCCAGGAGGGCGAGACCGGCGCGTAGGATTGCGAGGAGAAGCGGCGCCAGCTGTTGGCGTGGGGGGCGAAGACGAGCATCGCCTCGCCCATCGTGACGCGCAGGCCGCCGAGGGCGTGGAGGAGGGTTTCGTTCCACTGGCCTTCGGTCTCTTCAACAAAGACGTTGCGGCCATCCTTGTCGAGCATCGAGACGTGGAAGTGCATGCCGGAGCCTGCGTATTCCTCGACCGGTTTGGCCATGAAGCAGGCGGTGACGCCATGGGCGCGGGCTTGGGCGCGGACGATGCGCTTGAGGCGCATCAGATCGTCTGCCGCCTGCATCACATCTTCGCGGTAGTGCAGGGTCAGCTCATATTGCCCCGGCGCATATTCCGAGATCATCGTCTCGGCCTTGATCCCCGCCTTTTCGGCGCCTGCGTAGATATCGGAGAAGAGGGGGAGCATTCCGTGCAGGTGATCGACGGAATAGACCTCGGTCTTGGAGCTATGTCGGCCATCGAGCACGTCGGCGGCGGG
>JBFEXG010000038.1:0-13152 GCA_041546005.1 Paracoccaceae bacterium | reverse complement strand
CGAGGTGATCCGCGCCTGCCTTGTAAACGCAGGATTTGATGCCGGCGTGGCCGACAAAGGCCTCTTCACCGCCGCCGATTCCTATGAGGCCAACCTCGAAGAAGCCATCGCCCGCGGCGTCTTTGGGTCGCCGTTCTATATCACGGACAAGGACGAGCGCTTCTGGGGGCAGGATAGGCTCGATGATCTTGATCTGGTGCTGGCGGGGGTTATCTGACTTTTTCCAAGGGATACTCTTTTATGTCATTTCAACTACGCATGACGATCCATGCGGCGCTGATGGGTCTGGGTTTTGGGACATTCCTCGCCGTTCAGGGCGTGTTCATGGGCGAACATGGGGCCGAGGTCTGGCAGATTGGCCTGATCCTGACGCTTTTCGTGGTGATCGTCGCATTTGCCGAAGTCCCCTTCGGAGTTCTCGCCGACACGCGCGGGCGCATTGCCCTCTTCCGGCTGGCGCTGGTTCTTCAGGCTGTTGGCGGGGCAACGATGATCGTCCTGCCAAACTTCTGGGGTCTGGTTGTGGGCGCCTCCGTTCTGGCGCTCGCGACCGCCGCCGAGAGCGGCACGATTGATGCCTGGGCGGTCGAAAGGATCAAGGCCGAGGGTAAGGAAGATCGCTTGCAACAAATCATCGGCGGCTTTCAGGCTGCGGCGGCGCTGGGGATCACAGGTGGCGCGATTCTTGGCGGCTATCTCCCTAGTCTTATGTCAGGGTTTCCGCTTCACGCGCCGACGAGCTGGAACGCCGTCTTCATGTCGGTTGTCGCGGTTCTGCATCTTTTTCTGTCGCCATATCTCTTCCATGAGGGCGAACACCCGGCCGAGGTTGATGAGGCCGAGGCGCACCCCGTGCAGCGGATGCGCGCCGCGGTTCGCTTTGCTGCAACGAGCTTTGATTTGCGCGATATCCTGATCCTTGGGGCGGCGCTGGGGATCGGCATGGGGATGGTCGAAAGCTATTGGCAGCCCCGCCTTTCCGAGATCGACCCCTCCATGGCCTATGCCCGTTTCGGCTGGGTCACAGCGGGCTATTTTGCCATGGCGATCGTTGGGCCGCTCGCAATCGGAGCCTTCGCCTCAATGACGGGAGTTTCTGCGCGCGCGCAGCTTCTGGTGCTGCCCCTTGTGCTCGCGGGCGTCTTGGCCGCTCTATCGCTGCAAACCGGGTTCTGGGGCTTCGTGGCCGCCTATCTGGGGCTCATGCTGATCATCGCGATGACGGGGTCGGCGGAGGCGACTGTGATGAACCAAGCGACCCCTGACCGCTATCGATCCTCGATCCAAAGCCTCGCGAGCCTGATGATGCGGGGCGGAGCGGCGGTCGTGACCCTTCCGCTAATCTATGTCGTCAAAACCTACGGCATCGACACAGGCTGGAAGATCGCGGCAGCCATCCTCTTTGCCTATGCCGTCTTGCGCCTGGTCCTCGTCGGCCGCCGCCCGCCTAGCCCGCCAGCAGAGACAGAAAACGGTCAATAGCCTCGGGCGTCATCGACCAGTCGCAGACAAGGCGGCCGGTGAGGATGCCGGCGGAATCGCCCGCGTTTACGTCGCCGTCTTCGACGTAGTAAACAGCGCCCGCGCCAAGGAGCCGTTGGTGCAGCGCACGGGAAGCTTCGAAGTAGATCATGTTGGCCTGCGGCTTATAGGCAAAGCGGATGTCGTTGCGGCCCTGTAGCCCGGCGACGAGCCGTCCGGTCGCGGAATTGGCGGAGCGGGCGAGGTCGGTCCAGAGGCCGCCTTCAAGATAGGCATCCATCTGGGCGGCCAGAAAACGGTGCTTGGAGAAGAGATGCGCGGCGCGTTTGCGGCGCAACTCGAACTCCCAGGCGAGAGCCGGATCAAAGATCACGCAGGCTTCAACACCCATGCAGCCGTTCTTGGTTCCACCAAAGCTCACCGCATCGACACCCGCCTTCCAAGACATCTCGGCAGGCGTGGCCCCAAGCGCCACCATCGCATTGGCGAAGCGCGCGCCGTCGAGGTGGAGCTTGAGCCCGTATTCCTTGGCAACAGCCGAGATCGCCCGGATTTCCTCGAGCGAATAGATCGTGCCCCGCTCGGTTACCGTGGTGATCGACACCGGCCCGCGCTGAGGGCCATGCACGCCGCGATTGCCTTCGCCGTCAAGCGCGGTGCGCAGGGTCTCGGGTGTCATCTTGGCGTCATGCGCCTCGACCAGCGTGAGCTTGGCGCCGCCCATGTAGAACTCGGGCGCATTGCATTCGTCGCAGTTGATATGCGCCATGGGCGTGCAGAAGACCGTCTCCCACGGTTTGGTCATCGTCGCGAGGATCAGCGAATTGGCGGCGGTGCCGGTGGGCACCAGATAGACCGCCGCCTCGGGGGCTTCGAACACATCGCGGATCTTCTGGATCACGCCCTTGCTGTAGGGATCGTTGCCATAGCCCATTGCATAGCCCGCATTGGCGCGGCCAAGGTTTTCAAGGATCGCCGGATGGACCGGACCGGAATTGTCGGATGCAAAGAACATGTCAGAGTGGCTCCTCGATGATGTGGTCTTCCCAGTCGTCCTCGCCGACCTCGAATTCCGGAATGGTCAGGCCCCGCACCGAAACCCCCGCCGCGTGGACGGTTTCGGGATCACCGGACAGGAGCGGGTGCCAAGGGTAGAGCGGGCGGCCTTCGACGACCAGCCGATAGGCGCAGGTCTGGGGCAGCCAATAGAGATTGTCGCGCAGGGTCTTGGGCGTCAGGACGATGCATTCCGGCACGAACTGATGCCGGATCGGGTATTGGCTGCACAGGCAGCTTTCGTCGTCCAAAAGGCGGCAGGCAAGGCGGGTGAGGGCGACCTCGCCGGTGTCCTCATCCTCGAGCTTGTTGAGGCAGCATTTGCCGCAGCCATCGCAGAGCGCCTCCCACTCCGCCCGGTTCATCCGGTCCATGGGCACGGATTTCCAGAACTGGGGCCGCAGCCCGCCACGATCGATCTTGTCAGACATCGGCGAGGATCCGGCGCGCCTGATCGCAATCGGCGTGCATCTGGGTGATCAGGGCACCGAGGCTGTCGAACTTCTCCTCTGGGCGTAGGTAGTCCACCAGCGCCACAGAGATATCGGCGCCGTAGAGATCGCCCTTGAAATCAAAGAGGAAGGTTTCGCAATTCGGGTGATTGAACCCAAAAGTCGGGCGCACGCCAATCGACGAGGCGCCATCATAGGTCCCTTCATGCGGGCCGCTCAGCACATCAACCTTGACCGCATAGACGCCATGGCGCGGCGGGTGCAGCCCCTCGATCGAAATATTGGCGGTCGGAAAGCCTAGATCGCGCCCGCGCTGATCGCCACGGATGACCTCGCCGTCAATCCGGTGCCAGTGGCCCAGCATCGCCGCCGCATCGCGCGGGCGGCCTTCGGTAAGGGCGTTGCGGATTGCGGTCGAGGAGACCTCGCCTTGCGCCAGCTCTATGAGCTCGGCCACGGTCACGCCAAAGCCAAACTCGGCCCCAAAGGCCACAAGATCTTCGGCCGAACCTGTGCGGCCTTTGCCAAAGCGGAAATCTGCACCGATCACGATATGAGTAAGGCCTAGCCGCTGATGGATAACACGCTCGGCAAACTCGCGCGGCGCCAGGCCGGCAAGCCCTGCGTTGAAGGGCACTTCGTAGAGCTTTTCTACCCCAAGCTTGGCCATCCGGTGTGCGCGGGTCCCGGCGCTCATCAGGCGGAAGGCGGGGGCATCGGGGGCGAAGAATTGGCGCGGGTGGGGTTCGAAAGTCATCACGCCGAGCGACACGCCAAGGCGGCGCGCCTCCGCGCGGGCGATGTCGATCACCGCCTGATGGCCAAGGTGGACCCCATCGAAATTGCCGATCGCCGCGGCGGCGCCACGGTCGTAGGGATCAAGGAAAAGGGTGTCGCGGATGATGCGCATGAGGCCTTGGGTAGCCGCCCCCGCGCGGCGGCGCAAGATCAGTCGAACTTGCGGCTCGGAGCAAGCACCGTGGCCTCGCCAATCAAGACCTTCTTGCCGTTGACCAAGCAGCGCGTATCCATCGTCACGCGGCGCTTGGAATGGTCGATGCCGGTCACCTCGACCTCGGCCAGAACCACGTCGCCGGGGCGGACGGGGCCGAGGAATTTGAGCGTCTGGCCGAGATAGACTGTGCCGTGGCCCGGCAGTTGTTCACCGATCACCGCCGAGACGAGGCCGGCGGTCAGCATCCCGTGGGCGATGCGGCCTGCAAAGATTGTGTCTTGCGCGTAGTCGTCGTCGAGGTGGACCGGATTACGGTCGGTAGAGACCTCGGCAAAGAGCTCGATATCCCGGTTGGTAACCTCCTTGCGGAGCGATCGGGTCATGCCGATTTCGATGTCTTCGATGCAGATCGTTCCGCGTGGGGCGTTATCGAGCATCTGGCACTCCGCAAGCAATAAACAATCAGCCAAATCGACCAATTTGTAACATAATTACTTTGCAGTTGCAGAAAAATCAACCCCGAAATCGCTAGCGAAGATAGCCGATCGCATAGGTCGCAGCTACCTTTTCCCTGTCGAGATAAGCATTTAGCGCATCGGCGTCAGGCTGGAGCTCAGTCTTTGTCTCGGCGGCGGCAAGGCCGCCAGTGATGAAGAGGGAATCGATTCCCTCGCCCATCGCCCCGAGGATGTCGGTGCGGATGCCATCGCCAATGGCGATGATCCGCGGATCAGCCGGCGCATCGGGTAGGGCCGCGAGCCGCCGCGCCGCGAGATCATAGATCGGCGGGTGCGGTTTGCCGAAATAGAGGCTTTCGCCGCCCATTTCGGAATAGATCGCGGCAATAGCGCCCGCACACCACTCGCGGCTCTCGCCGCGGTCGACCACGATGTCGGGATTGGCGCAGAGGAGCTTCATCCCCTTCTGCTTGGCATAGAGAAGCTGGGGGCGCATGTCGGCGGGATCGGCGAACGGATCGAACGGCCCGCAGCAGACGATGCCCTCGGCTTCGTCGAGTTCGACGCGCTCGATAGCAACGGGCTTTTCGATGATATGCATCGGCTCGAAAAAGCTTAGGTCGTGCGGTTCGCCCATGAACCAGACCTTCTCGCCAATCGCCCCCATGTACATCGCCGCGCGGGCGCTATCGCCGCTCGTGGCAATCGCGTCCCAAGCATCTGTCGGGACGCCCATCTTCGTGATCTGTCGCTCGACATGGGCGCGACCGCGCGGAGCGTTGGTCACAAGGATGACCTTGCCGCCCTGAGCGCGGAACGCCTGTAGCGCAGCGACCGCATCGGGGAAGGCGGCGATCCCGTTGTGCACACACCCCCAAAGGTCGACGTAGGCGGCGTTGTAATCTGCGCTGATGTCGGAAAAAGACTGGATGATTAGGGTCATGGGGTGGTTATCGGGCTCTCGAGATCTGAAAATGAAAAGGGGCGCCGGAGCGCCCCACTTCGAACGCGGCTGAATCAGACCTTCAGGTTCGGAATGATCTGCTTTTTGCGGCTCATGATACCGGGCAGAACCACGGTATCGCTGGTGACGGTCGCGCCAAAGCTTTTTTCGGCCACGGTTTTCACCAGATCGTTCGGCACAAGCAGTGTCGCTTCTTCCTTGAGGATATCGACGACAAAGAGAAGAACCTGATCGGCGCCATCTTCGGCGGCGACGGTTTCCATCGATTTCATCAGGCTATCCTTGCGATCGAGCACGATCTTCGGCGCGGTGGTTTCAAGGACCGAAACGCGGAATTCTTTGCCGCCGACGGTGTATTCCTTGGAGTCCATCCGCAGAAGCTCGGCATCAGAGAAGGCTGAAACGTCCGATTTGGCTTCGAACATCTCGGCGGCAAGAGCGGGGATCGAAATGCCTAGGTCAGCCGCAAGGCTTTCCGCCAGCGCCTTGTCGGTCGGGGTCGTAGTGGGCGAGCGGAATTCGAGCGTGTCGGACAGAATGCACGACAGCATCAACCCCTTGATCCCATCCGGCATGGCCGCGGCATCGGCGCCCATCAGTCCGTGCATGACGGTGACAGTGCAGGCCAGCGGGCGGATGGTGATGTCGATCGGGCCCTTGGTCTCAAGGCCGCCGACCAGCTTGTGGTGGTCGATGATCGCCTGAACATCGGCGTTGTTGATATTGGCCGGAAGTTCGGCGGGATTGTTGGTATCGACCACGACGCAGGGTTGGCCGTCCTCGACGTCGGTGATCACGGGGGGAAGGTCAAAGCCCCAGCGCTTGGCAACAAAAGCTGCCTCTGTATTTGGAGCACCCAGCAACCGAGCCTCGGCAGGCGTGCCCTTGTGGCTCAGATACCAGGCCCAGATCAGGGGTGCGCCCGTCGAGTCGGTGTCCGGGGACTTGTGGCCGAAAACCAGCGTATTCATGCGGATGCCTTTCAGTGGCTTGGATGTGACGGCGGGCTTATAGGCGGTCAGGCGCGGCTTGTCACGAGGGGCAGCCAATCTCGACAAGCAAGCGATTTCCCTAGTCGCGACAGAAAGCAGGGGCGGCAAACGCCGCCCCTTGTGGGTCCATTAGCATATGGAGGCCGAGGCTCAAGAAGCAGGGCGGACAATCAAAAGGATTGCCACTGTGCGGCGCGGCTGTCGCCTCCAAGCGCCCTTGCAAATTGTAGGGTATCCACTTCCAATGCCGGATCAGGCTGGTCACTAACGGAAATGGCCGCGGATGCTCCCTCATGTGTCATGGCTGTTGGGAGGGTGGTCGCAGGCTGTGTTGACCTGACGCGGAACGACGCCACCACTGCCGCAAGATCAACGGCTTCTCGGTGCAGTTCATTGCTGGCGGCGGTAGATTGCTCGACCATCGCGGCGTTTTGCTGGGTCACCTGATCGAGTTGGTTCATGCCGGTATTGATTTCGGCAAGGCCCGAAGCCTGATCTTTGGTGCCGGAAAATATCTCGGAGACGAGGTCAGAGATCCGCGAAACAGTGCCGGCGATCTGTGTCAGGGCTTGACCAGCCTTGTTCACCTGATCGTTGCCCTGCGCCACATGTTCCGCCGAGGTGCCGATCAGTACCTTGATCTCCTTGGCGGCGTCGGACGACCGCTGCGCCAGACCCCGCACTTCAGAGGCGACCACAGCAAAGCCTTTCCCGGCCTCACCGGCGCGTGCCGCCTCGACCCCGGCGTTCAGAGCGAGCAGGTTGGTCTGAAAAGCGATGTCCTCGATGGTGCCGATGATTTGTTCAATCTGCAGCGACGATTTGCCGATCTCGCCCATCGCTGCGATCGCGTTTTCGACCACCGACCTGCTTTGTTCGGCCTCGAGGCGAGATTTTCCGACGATGTCTTCCACGCTGAGCGCCGCTTCTGCCGCTGCCTTTAACGACGTGGTCATTTCGTCCAGAGCGGCGGCGGTTTCTTCGAGAGCGGCGGCCTGGTTTTCTGTCCTGTGAGAAAGATCGTCCGAGGCAGAGGCAATCTCGCTCGATCGGCTACGGATGCTTTCCGCACTCAGAACAACCTGACCGATCATCTCCGAAAGCTTATCAAGTGCGGCGTTGAAGTCGAGCCGAAGTGAATCGTATTCGGCGTCAAACGGCTCTTCAAGGGGCTTGCGAAGCTCGCCTTCGGCAAGGTTGTTCAGGCCGGCCGACAGGTTCTCAACCACCTGCTGCAAAGCGAGGCGCTCGTGTTCTTTTGCTTGCGCAGTTTTGGTGGCCGCGGTCTTGCTGGCCTCAGTCTCTCGAAGCAGTTCGTCAGACGCGGCGAAGAGCTTTGTGAGCGTGGTTGACAGCCAGATCAGAGGCACGGCTTGGACGATCAGCACGGCTGCATGCATCAGCACCCGGCCGAATGATGCCTCGCCCGGAAAGACCGCATAGGTCAGCGTGAAATTCAAAACCAGATGATGGGCGGCGATAACGGCGGCATAGGTCACAATCGGTCGCCAATCGCAGAAGACGGCGGTCAGGGCAAAAGCCGCGAAGAAGATCATGTGGGCGTCGGGTTGCCACTCGTGGCCTGCCATCAGATAGACGATTGTGGACACGCCAATGGCCAGGCCCGCCGCCGCGGTCAATTGCGCGGGCAGGCCAGCTCCGTTTCGCCGCCATTCGAAGGTCGTGACGACCGAGACGACAGCCATGATCCCGACAGGGAACAGGATACCTTTGCCGAGAATCAGGGCCATACCGGCAAGAACCGGGATGTGAGCCCAGAGCAAAATCACCGCATAGTAGATGGCGCGCGTTCTCAAGTCTTGGATTGTTGAGATCATGTCAGATTCTTTCATTTTCGGCGCGACAGAGAAGATCTCCGGTCGCGTCCAATAGCCAAAGGTTCATTTCTTGCAGTTTTGCGAGAGCGTCGGGATTGCCGCCGGTATCAAGGATGATAACGTGCCGGCCCCAGTGGAAATCGACGATCGCGAGCCCGGTTGCCGCGGCGCGGCGAAGCCCGTCACCTTGCCATGGCGGCACCAGCAGGGCGACCCGGCTCGAGTCGGGCCGTACGCCGAATTGCAGGGCCGAAAGGCCCAGAATGCCGAAAATGGCGATCAATATGCTGCTGGCGTAGCTCGGCATGCGGTCTCCTCTCATATCGACTGCTAGCATCGATGACTGAAAGGAAGATTAAGCGCCGAAGACATGGCTTTGGTGCGCCGCAGGCGGATCAGCCCGCCTGCGGCTTTTCTCCGGAGTTGGCCCGCAAGAGCCTCCAGCCAGCACGCATCAGTGCCTGGCCGAGCCTCAGCCGCAAGCCTACGGGGCGCGGTTGGACCCGCGCTTTGAAGCGTGGGTCATTGGCCAATGCGACGAGCTGGGCCTTGCGCACTTCGGGCGAAGGCACAGCTGGAATATGCGCCTCGGCGGGGCCGTGCGGAGCGTCGTGCCGCGAGGCCGCAAAGCTCAGGGCTTCGGGCTGGCTGCGGCGGATGATGGGGCGATCCCGATGCCGCGCGTCGGCGGGTGCGGGATCGGGGCCGATACGATGATCGACCACGAACAACGGGGGGTGCATCTGGATAATCCTGATCGAAGGGACAGTGCGGCATTGCTTATGACAATGGGGCCGCGACAAAGGGCTGGGACGCTGCGCTAGCAGGTCGGTCGTAGGGTTCCTTTCATCATGTCAGCCTCCTATCAGGCGCGCCGAGGGGCGCGGTTCGTGGGGGGGCGTTTAGCCCTCTCCGCCGATTCCTCAAAACGAAAATCCTTGACCGGCGCCTCCAAGGTCCAAAGCCGTGACTTTTTTGCCCCGCTTGTCCTTGACTCGCTCTAGACGCTGCCCTAACTCTTCGCCGTTAGCACTCGCGCGAGGTGAGTGCTAACGGCCCCAGAGAGGGCCAACGAGACAACAAAAGACAGTTAGGAGCTGCAAGCATGGCTTTCAAACCGCTGCATGACCGTGTTCTGGTCCGTCGTGTGCAGAGCGATGAAAAAACCAAGGGCGGTCTGATCATCCCCGATAGCGCCAAGGAAAAGCCCGCAGAAGGCGAAATCGTCGCCTGCGGTGAAGGCGCCCGCAAGGACTCGGGCGAGCTGATCGCGATGGCCGTCAAGGCTGGCGACCGTGTGCTGTTCGGCAAGTGGTCGGGCACCGAGGTCACCGTCGACGGCGAAGAGCTGCTGATCATGAAGGAAAGCGACATTCTCGGCATCATCGCCTGAGATCGTTTCACGCTTTCACAACCAACAAGATAGACGAGGAAAACAGCTATGGCTGCTAAGGACGTCAAGTTCGATACCGATGCCCGTAACCGTATGCTCAAGGGTGTGAACATCCTTGCCAACGCGGTGAAGGTGACCCTCGGCCCGAAAGGCCGCAACGTGGTCATCGATAAATCCTTCGGTGCCCCGCGCATCACCAAAGACGGTGTGTCGGTTGCCAAGGAAATCGAGCTCGAAGACAAGTTCGAGAACATGGGCGCGCAGATGGTGAAAGAAGTCGCCAGCCGCACCAATGACGAAGCCGGCGACGGCACCACCACCGCGACCGTTCTGGCTCAGGCGATCGTCCAGGAAGGCCTCAAGTCGGTTGCTGCCGGCATGAACCCGATGGACCTCAAGCGCGGCATCGATCTGGCCACCACCAAGGTTGTCGAGGCCATCAAGGCCGCTGCCCGCCCGGTCAGCGACTCGGCTGAAGTCGCTCAGGTTGGCACCATCTCGGCCAACGGCGAAGCCGAAATCGGCCGTCAGATCGCCGATGCGATGCAGAAGGTTGGCAACGAAGGCGTCATCACCGTCGAAGAGAACAAGGGCCTCGAAACCGAGACCGATGTTGTCGAAGGGATGCAGTTCGACCGTGGCTACCTCTCGCCCTACTTCGTCACCAACGCCGACAAGATGACCGCCGATCTCGAGGACTGCATGGTTCTCCTGCACGAGAAGAAGCTGTCGTCGCTCCAGCCGATGGTTCCGCTTCTCGAGTCGGTCATCCAGTCGCAGAAACCGCTTCTGATCATCGCCGAAGACGTTGAAGGCGAAGCTCTCGCGACCCTCGTGGTCAACAAGCTGCGTGGCGGTCTCAAGATCGCTGCCGTCAAGGCACCGGGCTTCGGCGATCGCCGCAAGGCCATGCTGCAGGACATCGCGATCCTGACCGGCGGCCAGGTGATCTCGGAAGATCTCGGCATGAAGCTCGAGAACGTGACCGTTGACATGCTCGGCCGTGCCAAGCGCATCAACATCTCGAAAGACAACACCATCATCGTCGACGGCGCTGGCGAGAAGGCCGAGATCGAAGCCCGCGTGGCCCAGATCCGCAACCAGATCGAAGAGACCTCGTCGGACTATGACCGTGAGAAGCTGCAAGAGCGCGTGGCCAAGCTGGCCGGCGGTGTTGCCGTGATCAAGGTTGGTGGTATGACCGAGATCGAAGTGAAAGAGCGCAAAGACCGCGTCGATGACGCGCTCAACGCGACCCGTGCTGCCGTTCAGGAAGGCATCGTGGTTGGCGGCGGCGTCGCCCTCGTTCAGGCTGGCAAGACCCTTGAGGGTCTCAAAGGCTTCAACAGCGATCAGGACGCCGGCATCGCCATCGTCCGCCGCGCCCTTGAAGCTCCGCTGCGCCAGATCGCCCAGAACGCTGGTGTCGATGGTGCCGTGGTTGCGGGCAAGGTCCGCGAGTCGAGCGATCCCAAGTTTGGCTTCAACGCCCAGACCGAAGAATATGGTGACATGTTCAAGTTTGGCGTGATCGACCCGGCCAAGGTTGTCCGCACCGCTCTGGAAGATGCAGCCTCGGTTGCCGGCCTTCTCATCACCACCGAAGCCATGATCGCCGACAAGCCCGCCAAAGAAGGCGCGGCCCCGTCGATGCCCGACATGGGCGGCATGGGCGGCATGATGTAAGCTGTCAGATCAGATTGATCGGGAAAGGGCCGCCCTTGGGTGGCCCTTTTCTTTTTGGCGGGGAGATGGTCAGAGCCAGATCCGGGCGGAATAGAGCCGGTCGGGAATGCGCTTTTGCGGGAGCGGAGCGTCTGCCTTGGGAGCTTCCGGTCGGCGGGTTTCAGTCTTGGTGTTCTGATCCTGAACGCGGGTGATCTGATATCCGAAGATGGTCATTTGGCTGGTCCTTGCGTTGATGTTTAGTTGGTCTTTGCAAGGTTGATCTTGGGTCTTCCGCTGCTTGCTCTCTATTGGACAGATGTCCCGAAGCGGCCCATAGTCGGCGGAAAGTGATAGGACATTTGTACCGAGGGGCGGGAAATTGAGGCCAGTCCGGTTTGTTGAAACCCATGATGGGCTGTCGCTCGCATGGTCGCGGAGCGGGTCGGGCGTGCCTCTGGTCAAAGCCTCGGCGTGGCTCACGCATCTCGAATACGATGTCCAAAGCCCGATCTGGGCGCATTGGGTGCGCTTCCTCGAGGACCACTTCGACTATCTCCGCTATGACGAGCGCGGCTGTGGTTTGTCGGACCGCCAGACCGGTGATCTCACTGTCGTCTCATGGACGGACGACCTTGAACGGGTCATTGAGGCCGCGGCTCTGCCCAAGCCATTTGTCCTCATGGCGATGTCGCAAGGGACGGCCGCCGCAGTGAGCTTTGCCGCGCGCCACCCTGAGCAGGTGTCGCACCTTGTCATCTGCGGGGGCTACGCACGCGGCGTCCACCATCGAGGCAATCCGGAAGCTGCGAAGTTCTACGATGCCCTGACGGATGTATTCCGCATGGGATGGGAGCTCAAGAACCCGACCTTTCGGGAGGTTTTCACCAAAAGGTTTGTGCCCGATGGCGATCCCGAGAAGATCCGGTGGTTCAACGAGCTCTGCCAGCGGACGACGACCCCGGAGGTCGGGGCGCAGCTCCTGCGAGCGAGGGGCGATATGGATGTAAGTGCTCTGCTTGGCGACGTGACATGCAAGACGCTCATCCTTCATGCCGAGGGAGATCAGGTCGCGCCCATTTCCGAAGGACATTATCTGGCCCGTCGCATCCCAAACGCCGAATTGGTCGTCCTACCCTCCGAAAATCACATCCTTCAGGAAGACGAACCGGCTTGGGGCATCTTTTGCGAGCAGGTTCTCGCTTTTGTGGGCCAAAGCCGCCCCGATGCGGCGGCCGCGTTGACCGCACGGGAGCGGCAGGTTCTCGAGGGCCTGTGCAATGCCAAGAGCAACAAGGAGATCGCCCGCGACCTTGGCGTGAGCGACAAAACGGTGCGCAATCAGTTGACCTCGATCTTTGCCAAGCTAGGTGTCACAAGCCGTCAGGAAGCGATCCTGAAGATGACAGCGAAATAGCCCCCCAAATGCCCCCGAGTTTCCAGCGCCCGATGAACCCAGGAGAAGAGCCCGCCGTCGAACGCCTCTTGCAGCGGGCGTTCAAGGGCTCAGGCGAGGCGCAGCTGGTGCGTAAGCTGCGCAAATCGCGGCAGATCGCGGGCGAGATGGTTGTGCCGGGGGAAGAGGGGATCGTCGGCTATTACGCGCTGTCGCGGATGGTCGAGCCGAAGGGCTGGCTGGCGCTGGCGCCGGTGGCGATTGATCCCGACTGGCAGGGGCGGGGGATTGGCAAGCGCATGGTCGGCATGGCGGCCGAATGGGCGCGGCTCAGCCAGACGATGATCGTGGTTCTTGGAGCGGTGCCTTTCTATGAGCGCGCCGGTTTCAGCGCGGCGCGGGCGGCAAAGTTGACGTCCGCCTATCCCAAGGAGCACTTGCTCCTTGCAGGACCCGGTAGCGATGCACCGGAAAAGACGCTCATCTATCCCTCGTCCTTCG
>JBFEXG010000276.1:0-3273 GCA_041546005.1 Paracoccaceae bacterium | reverse complement strand
CGCTCGTGGGCCGCTCGACCTCGAAGACGCAATCGGTGATCGAGGCATTGAGAAGCGGCACGCGGATCGCGTGACCGTTCAGGCGGCCTTTCAGCTCGGGATAGATCAGCGTGATCGCCGTGGCGCTGCCGGTCGTCGTCGGGATCAGCGAGTTCAGGGCCGAACGCGCGCGGCGCAGGTCTTTGGCAGGGCGGTCGACGATCGTCTGGGTGTTGGTCACATCATGGATCGTGGTGATCGAGCCGTGGCGGATGCTTAGGCCCTCGTGGATGACCTTGACCACAGGTGCGAGGCAATTGGTCGTGCAAGAGGCGGCGGTGATAATCTTGTGCCGCGCGGGATCGTATTCGCCCTCATTGACGCCATAGACGATATTCGTGGTCGGGCCGTCCTTGACCGGCGCGGAAACGATAACCTTCTTCACGCCTGCCTCGAAATAGGGCTGAAGGGCCGCCTCTTTCTTGAAGGCGCCGGTGCAGTCGATGACAACATCGACGCCCTCGAGCGGCAGGTCGGCAAGGTTGCGCGTGCCGATGAACGGCAGGCGCGCGCCGTTGATCGTGACGCTATTGGCATCATGCGCGAAATCGGCAGACCAGCGGCCGTGGACCGTGTCGAACTCGAGAAGATGCGCGTGCATCGCCGGATCGCCGATCCCGTCGTTGATCCAAGCGATCTTGGCGCCGCGTTCGAGAAGCGGCTTCAGGGTGAGTTTTCCGATGCGGCCGAGGCCATTGAGGGCGTAGGTGGTCATGGGTCCGATTCTCAGGAGGCGCTCATCTGCCTTTACCGGATCAATGTAACACCATGGTGACAAGGGCGCTCAACCCGCGCCCTTGCCCGATCTGCCAATCTGTCTCAGGCGTCGACCGAGAGCGCCGCGTTGATCGCCGTGACGAAATCGGCGGGCGTCGCCGTCAAAAGGCCGGTCCGCGCGTTCTGGAAGAACTCGGTCACGGCCTTCTCGAGCGACCGGACCTCGACCCCGCGCAGCGCAGCTTCGAGGTTGTAGATCGTCGCCGGGGGGGTGACGAAGAAATCGCCGGTGATGACGATCTCGCGGATGCGGTCTTGCTTGGGGCCCTCAAGGCGCACATGGGCCGAGATGGTGCCGCCGGGGCCGGTGTGGCTTCCGGTCAGAACCTCGGCGCCGGTCGGATCGTCGATCGAATAGACGAACTCGTCGGTGCCGATCTCTTCGGCATAGATCGCGCGGGCGGCGGCCTCTTCGGCCTCGGAAACCTCGCCCCACTCGGGCTTGAGCCCAAGGCGGGTGGCAAAGCCTTCGATCAGCGCCTCTTTCACCTCGGCCACGGGCGGCGGAGTGCCGTCAAAGAGTTCGGTCAGCGTCACCACACGCTGCGCGCCCGAGGTCTGGCCGCGCTTGGCGAGCTTGGCGGCGGGGATGTTGAGAAGGCGGGCCATCTTGGCGCCGTCCATCTGATAAAGCGTGGTGCCCTGATAGAAGATCGTGTCGCCATCAAAGAAGCCGCCGGTGCCCGAGATCTTGCGGCCATCGACCTCGATATCGTTGCGGGGGCGGTATTTCGCCGCCACGCCAAGGCGCGAGAGGCCATCGGCGGCGGCTTCGCAGAAGGCTTGGGCCACCTCGCCAAGGTTTGTCAGGCCGATTGTGTTCTTGTTGAGCACCAACTCCCAACCAAACTGACCCGGATCGAGATAGAGCGCACCGCCGCCGGTCACGCGCCGGCCCACGCCCACGCCCTCGGCGCGGCAGATATCGAGGTGAACTTCTTGGCTGATCGCCTGATGACGGCCCACCAGAACCGATGGTTCAAAGGCGAGGAAACGCAAGGTATCGGGGGTCGTCCCGGCCTTGTGCCCGTCGATCAGGGCCTGATCGAGCGCCATCTGGTCGCGGCAGGGGCGAATTCCGGTGTCAATAACGCGAACGGGTTTCACAGATCAAACTCCTCTCCGGGTTCATAAGTTTCTCCGGGCCGCGACATGCCAAGCTGGCTGCGGACCTTGCGGATATCAACGTCTTTCAAAGCAAAGGGATAGGAGGCAATGTTCGAGGGCGGGCTGTCGCCATAGGGGCGGTCGCAGGCCGAGATATCCTCGGCAAACTTGCCGGGGCAGCCCGAGGTGCGGAAGGCGATCCCAGCGTCGATGATGACCGATAGCTCGGAGGCCGGCATCCCGAAATCGCTGATCCGGCCCTTCTCGTCAAACTTCATCTGATCGACGCGCACGCCGCAATAATCCACGAGATAGCGGGCAAGCTGCACCCGCCGCCACTGGTCGCGGGGCGTGGCGGGCAGGTGATCCATCAGGCTGCCCTTCTCGGGGAAGAAGCAGAACATATGGCTGTGGCCGCCAAGGTCGACGAGCTCTTGGACGAGCTTCATGACCTCATATTCGGTCTCGCCCATGCCGACGATGATATGGGCGCCGAATTTCTGCGGGCCGAAGATGTCGCGCGCTTCGAGAAGCGTCTCCCAATATTTCTTCCAAGTGTGCGGCGATTGCACGCCCTTGCCGCGGGTGCGGTCGAAAAGCTCGGGCGTGGCGGCGTCCATGGCGACGGTGAAGATATCCGAGCCCATGTCGCGCAGGCGCTGGACGTCGTCGCGGGTCATCGTCGTCGGGTTCGACAGGATCGAGATCGGGATCGCATCGGGATCAATCCGGTCTGTCCATTTCTTGAGGACGGTGAATGTATCCGCGTCGGAATTGGGATGTGTGATCATCGAGATGCACATCCGGTGGAACGGCGTGCCTTCCACGTCTGCGGCGATGCGGTCCACAATCTCGTCCATCGACACGGCGGGCCAGTCGACGCGGATGAAGTTGCGGTCGGCATAGTTGCGCTCGCTCTCGCGGTGGCGGGCCAAGCCGCAATAGGCGCAGTTGGCGCGGCAGCCTTCGGGATAGGTCAGCAGAAGGTTGAGACAGCGGGTGCAGGAGCAGCCGTGCATCTGCCCTTCGACAAGGCCCAAGGTGATCGCCGCGGCGGTCGACATCTGCACATACTCGGGCGAGCGCATATGCGGCGTCATCACCCGATAGTCGGGGCGATAGAGGCCCGCGGGCGAGATATTGGCCTCTTTCACCGGCTTGCCATTGCGGAAGGGCGCGGGCGTGGCGCCGGGCTTGCGCGGCTCCATCCGGTCATAGGCGTTAAAGTCGAGGCCGTCGGTGCCGGTGGCGCCGGGTAGGGCGCCTTCGGGTTTGAGACAGGTCATGGGTGCAAGGCCTCCATCTGGCGGTCTGTGGGGCGGGCTTCTTGCCGCGCCCAGTATTCGGGAT
>JBFEXG010000225.1:0-4077 GCA_041546005.1 Paracoccaceae bacterium | reverse complement strand
TGCTGGACACAGACCCAGTATTTCGTGATTTCTGTATACCAATACCTCTGATGAAGCTCCGACCACACTCACGGACAGGCCCGCGCGAAAGCGTGGGCCAATCAGAGAGTTGAGGGAGAGCACATGACGACCACCGAGCTTGTTCTGGCCCTACTCGCTGTCGGCATCGGCGGCATCGTCAAAGGCGCAGTCGGCGCGGGAGCGCCGGTCGTCGCTATCCCCATCCTTTCGCTTCTCTTCAACGTGCCCTTTGCCGTCGCGGTGATGAGTTTTCCGAACCTCTGGTCGAACATCTTCCAAGGCTGGGCCAACCGCGCCCACCTTCTGCACCGCCGCTTCGTTCTGTCGCTGGCGATCAGCGGCGCGGCGGGGGCGATTGTAGGGACACTCTTCCTTGCCTGGCTGCCCGAGCGCCCGTTGACCCTGATCCTTGCCGGAATTCTTGTTCTATACCTCGGCTTTCGCTTCTTGCGTCCCGACTGGAAAATCTCGCAGGAGGTTGCCGACAAACTCGTCATTCCCGCTGGCGCGATTGGCGGCATACTTCAGGGCGCGGCGGGGTTGTCCGCCCCCGTCTCCGTGACATTCCTCAACGCGATGAAGCTCGAGCGGAAGACCTTCATCGCCACCATTTCGATCTTCTTCATCGCCATGTCTCTCGTTCAGGTGCCGACGCTCTGGACGATGGGCATCATGGGCCACGACGAGTTTCGCCTGAGCCTGATGGCGCTGGTCCCTCTTCTGGGCGGGATGCCCATCGGCGCGTGGGCCGCGCGCCATGTCTCGCGCGAGACCTTCGACAAGCTGATCCTGACCCTTCTGACGGTCGTCGCACTGCGCCTGCTCTGGGTCGGAATCACCGGCGCCTAGTCGGCCGTGGTTGGCGCCGCGCCGCGAAGCAGATCCAGCAAAAGCCGCTGAGCGGCTGTCGGTTCCCAATTGCTGCGCAGCGTCAGTCCGATGGGCCGCGCGGGCAGATGGGTCGGGAAATCAAGCGCGGTGACGAGATCTTTTTCAATCTCGGCTTTGGCTTGTTGGCGAGAGATGCAACCAAGGTGATCGCTCATCCCCAGAATTTCTCGCATCAAAAGAATTGAGCCGCTTTCAAGAATGCTCTCTGGGGCCGCGACGCCCGCGTTGGCGAAAAGCGCGTCGAACTGCTGGCGGGTCGGGGTGCCCTTAGGCGGGACGATCCAAGGGAAGCCCGCCAACTCTTCAAGCGACAGATCACGCCGACCCGCCAGTGGATGATCACGCCCCGCAAGGAGCGCCAGACGATCATCAAACAAGACTTCTTGGACAACGTCACCGATTGGCGCCGGATCTCTCAGCGCGCCAACCAGAAGGTCGATCTCACCGCGCCTGAGGCCCGAAAGAAGAAGTTCGTAGGGGCCATCGATTACCCGAACGCTCAATCGCGGACGCAGCGCGCGGAACCGCGCCAACGCCTGTGGCAAGAGCACAGAGCGGGAGAGTGGCATTGCCCCGATGACGATCTTGCCGACCTCTCGCCCTTCAAACTCGGCAAGATCCGCTTCGGCTTGTTCGAATTCGTAAAGCGCCAGCCGCGCCGCCTGCGCCAGCGCCTGACAGGTTCGGGTTGGGACGATCCCAAAGGACGCCCGGTCGAACAATCTGCGCCCGGCCTCCTCTTCGATTTGTGTGATCGCGCGGTGGACCGTCGGTTGGGCCAGCCCCAATTGGCGCGCCGCGAGCGTGAAATTCTCCGCTTCCTTGACAGCGATAAGAGCCTGAAGCTGCGCATGGGTTACTCTCAGGCGCAGGCGCGGCGAGACGTCAATCAGCGCCGGCTCAAGAAGCTCAAAGGCCCGCCTCAAACGGGCCGCCAGAACTTCGCCGCGAGGCGTTAGGAAAAAGCCGCTGCGCGTCCGCTCGAAGATCGCACCCCCCACCTCGTGTTCAATCTTGCTGATCGCTTGCGTCACCGCCGGTTGGGACACATGGCAGACCTCCGACGCCCGCGTGAGCGAGCCCAAATCGGCCACTGCGAGGATCAGCCGGAAATGGCGAAGGTTGCGCGAGATCATATCTTGTCGAGCTGCCTGTCGGCGCGAAGACCCAGATCATCCTCGCCGCCCTCGAGCCCCATCGTGCCCATCGCCGCATAGCGATCTTTCATGGCCGGAGCGGTGGCTGGAGCGTGCGTCTTTATGTCGATAGCGCGCAGGGCCCCAGGCGCATCAGCGCCCCAGCCTGCGCGAAACGCCATAACTGCTTCACCAAAACCCACAAAAGCCATGGTCTCTGTCGTCATGTCCTGTGCCTCCCCGCGGGAGAGATCCGATCCGGTATCACCACCACGCCACACCAACTATAGCCAAACATTATGACGCGTGGAAACCTTCTGATTTGCCGCGAGGGGGCCTTCGCTGACATAGTCGGGGCGCCCGCTCGCTCAGGAGATTTGCCGATGTCGTCCGCCAAGACCGCCCTTGTGATCAGCGCCCACGCGGCCGACTTCGTCTGGCGCTGCGGCGGTGCGATCGCGCTTCATGCCGAGATGGGCTACAACGTCACCGTGCTTTGCCTCTCCTTCGGCGAACGCGGCGAGAGCGCCAAGCTCTGGAAGCAGCCGGGCATGACGCTCGAGGCAGTCAAAGCCGCCCGCAAGGGCGAGGCCGAGCGCGCGGCGCAAGCGCTCGGCGTGCATGACCTGATCTCGATGGACCTTGGCGACTACCCCCTTGAGCTGACCCGCTCCGACAAGGAGGCCGTGGTCGATGTGATCCGCGCCGTGCAGCCGCGCTTCATGATGAGCCACTCGCAATACGATCCTTACAACACCGACCATATGTATGCGACCCAAGTCGCCCTCGAATGCCGGATGATCGCCCAAGCCTGGGGCCATAATCCGGGCCAGAAGGTGCTCGGCGCACCGCAGCTCTATCTCTTCGAGCCGCACCAGACCGAGCAGATGGGCTGGAAGCCCGACACTTTCCTCGACGTGACCCCCGTCTGGGAGAAGAAACGTGCAGCGATCGAATGCATGGAAGGGCAAGAGCATCTGTGGGATTATTACACCCGCGTCGCCCAGAACCGCGCCAACCACTTCAAGCGCAATTCTGGCGGCCAGTCCGGCGGCCGCGACTGCAAATACGCCGAAGGCTTCCAATCGGTCTTCCCGCGCACGGTCGACGAGCTTTGAGCCGCCCCTGAAAGGAGCCGAGCCATGAACACGCCAACCAATCCCTCGTTCGATATCGCCCATCTCGGGCACGTCGAGGTCTATACCGACAAATTCGAAGAAAGCCTCGATTTCTACACACGCGTCTTCGGCCTGACCGTTTCGGGGCAGGATGGCAATTCGGCCTATCTTCGCGCGTGGGACGATTACGAATTCCACTCGCTCAAACTGACCCGCCACCACACCACCGGCGTCGGCCATATCGGCTATCGCGCTGCCTCGCCCGAGGCGCTCGAGCGGCGGGTCAAGGCGATCGAGGCGTCGGGCTACAAGGTGCATGGCTGGACAGAGGGCGATCTCGGCCACGGCCGCGCTTTTCGCTTTGAGGATCCCTTCGGGCACATCTTCGAAATCTACTGGGAAACCCAGCGCCCGATCCTGACAGACAAGACCCGCCCCGCGCTGAAGAACAACGCGAGCAAGTTTCACGCCACCGGCGTCTGCCCGCGCAGGCTCGATCACCTCAACCTTCTGTCGCAAGACGTCACCGAGTTTCGCCGTTTCATGGAAACCTGCCTCGGCAGCCGTGTGACCGAGATGATCCAGCTTGATAACGGGCGGATCGGCGGCTGCTGGTTCACGGTGAACAACAAGACCTACGACCTCGCCTGCACCGAAGAGCATGGCGGCGGCCAAGGACGGCTACACCATGTGACCTACGCCACCGACCAGCGCGAAGACATCCTGCGCGCGGCGGATATCTTCCTTGAAAACGGCGTCCACATCGAAACCGGCCCGCATAAGCACGCCATCCAGGGCACCTTCTTTCTCTATGTCTGGGAGCCTGCGGGCAATCGGGTCGAGCTTGCCAATGCCGGTGCGCGGCTGATCCTTGCGCCCGACTGGGAGCCTGTGGTCTGGACCGAGACCGA
>JBFEXG010000076.1:0-9659 GCA_041546005.1 Paracoccaceae bacterium | reverse complement strand
GGGCCTGCGGCAGATCAGCGGCTTTCGCGCCGAGGCCGCCTATCGCCTGATCGCGGCGCGGGAGACGCCCTTTCGCGATGTGAAGGAATTGCAGGAGCGCGGCGGCCGCAGCGCCGCCGAGATCCGCCGTCTGGCCGAGGCCGATGCGGTGCGCTCGCTCTTCATCGACCGGCGGCAGGCGTTGTGGGAGGCCAAGGCGCTGCGCGATGCGCCCGATCTGCCGCTCTTTCGGGAAACCCGCGACGAGGGCGAGGAAATCCCCGTCCCCCTGCCGGTCATGCCGGTCTGCGAACAGGTGGTGGCCGATTACCAGACGATCCGCCTCAGCCTCAAGGCGCACCCGATGGCCTTCCTGCGCAAGAGCCTGACCAAGCAGGGCTATATCACCGCCGAGGCGCTGAAATCGTCGCGGCCGTGGCAGCGGGTGAAGATGGCGGGGCTGGTCTTGGTCCGGCAGCGGCCCGGCACGGCCAAGGGCGTCTGTTTCATCACGCTCGAGGACGAGACGGGTGTGGCCAACCTCGTCGTCTGGCCCAAGGTGATGGAGCAGTATCGCAAGACGGTCATGCAATCGCGGCTTCTGGTGATCCATGGATATGTGCAGCGGGATGTGGAAATCATCCACATCATCGCCGAGCATCTGGAGGACCGGACCGATGCCCTCATGCGCCTCGCCCCCGATGGCGCGCGGCAGGCCGGGGCGCCGTCGCCCAGCCATCCCCGCAACGTCAAACTCATCCCCGCGAGCCGGGATTTCCACTAGAGGTCAAGAGAATGTGACGAGACAGGCGCGCCTGCCTGCGGCATCCTTCGGAAAACCAAAGGGGTGCAAGATGACATTTTCACAATTCCGAAACGCCATCATCGCGGTCGCAATAACCATGGGCTTGGGCGGGCAAGCCGCGGCACAAGCCAACGTAACCTTCTTCCCTACACAATATATCGCCGCCCTCGCCGATCCCGAGGCCAAGAGCGGCACCGGGGCCGAAACATGGGGCATTTGGACCGTCGATCCCGGCCCACGCGGCGTTTTCCTGCGCGAGTTCAAGACCGGCATCGCCGCCGATGGCGCAACCGACGCCGGCTGGACCTTTGATCGGGGCGACTGGTGGCTTGAGGAATACGGGCGGATCATGGAGGCCCCGACCTTCCCGCTGGAGCCCGGCCAATATGTCGTCACCGGCAATCGCGCGGCGGTGTCGATCCTGACGGTCTATCCCCCCGATGCCGAGGGCCATATGGCTTGGGATCTCGACAAGGATGCCACGATCCATGACGTGACCCATCTCGGCTGCCGCTCGGCCCGCTATACGCCCGCCGAGGGCCAAACCTGCACCCCCGCCAATGCAAGCCCCCAGTCCTTCCCTGTCACGCCGGGCGCCGAAATGCCGCCGGTGATTGGCTGCAACAAGCAGGATTACGCGGTGCTGCTCGTGGTCGGGAAATCCGTGAAGCCCTGAGCAAGCCGCTCCAGCGCCGCCTGCAAGACCTCGTCCAAGGGCCGGTTAGCGTCGATCGTGAAGCCCACCTCCTCCGCCCCGAGCGGCTCGAGAATGGCACGCTGGCTGGCTTGGAGCGAAGGATCGAAATAGTGCCCTCGCCGCGCCTTGAGACGCGTGGTGATCTCCTCCTCTGGCACGTCCAGATGGATAAAAAGAACCGGAAGCCCCGCCCGCGCCCTGATCCTTTCGCGATAGGCGCGCTTCAGTGCCGAACAGGCGATCACCCCCTCCTGCCGCGCCAGTGCCTCGCCCACGCGGTCGAGCCACGGCCAGCGGTCCTCGTCGTCCAAGGGAACGCCCGCCGCCATCTTGGCGCGGCTTGCGGGGCTGTGCAGATCGTCGCCCTCGGTGAAGGGCAGGCCCAGCGCCTCGGCCAACTTCGCCCCAAGGGTCGACTTGCCGCAACCGGCCACGCCCATGACAACGATCCGACGCGCGCTAGTCGCGGGCGTAGACATCTTCGTAGCGGATAATGTCGTCTTCTCCGACATAGGCGCCTGTCTGAACCTCAATGAGCATTACCGGCACCTTGCCGGGATTTTCCAGCCGGTGCTTTTCCCCCACAGGGATATAGACGCTTTCATTCTCGGTCACGAGGCGTGTCTTGTCGCCAATGGTGACCTTGGCCGTGCCTTCAACAACGACCCAATGCTCGGACCGGTGATAGTGGCTCTGCAACGACAGCGCGGCACCGGGATGGACCGAGATGCGTTTCACCTGAAAGCGCCCGCCAAGGACGAGGCCTTCAAACCAACCCCAGGGGCGATGGTCCTTCGGAAACTGCGTGGCCTGCAAAACGCCGCGCTCGGTCAGAATCTCGACCGCACGTTTGACGTCCTGCGCGCGGCTCATGTCGGCCACGAGGACCGCATCGGGCATCGCCACTGTGAGGATGTTTTTCAGGCCGATGCCCACCACCTCGAGCCGCTCGCTTTCGCTCCTGAGAAGCGTGTTTTCGCAGTCGATCGCGGTCGCATTGCCCGAGGTGACGACGCCTTTCGCATCATTCTGCCCCTCGCGCCAGATCGCATCCCAGCCGCCAAGATCGGACCATGCGCCATCGTAGGGCACGACCGACAGATTGCCGGCCTTTTCCATGACCGCATAGTCGATCGACTCAGACGGCACCTTCTCCCAAGCGGTAGGATCAAGACGGAGAAACGACAGATCAGACCGGACCCCTTTGACAGCCGCAGCGACCGGCCCGACCATATTCGGGGCGCAACGCTCAAAGGCGGCGATCAGATCTCGCGCCGAGAAGAGGAATATCCCGGCATTCCAAAGATAGCTGCCATCGGCGATCATCCGGGCGGCCTCTGCCGCGCCCGGCTTTTCGACAAACCGGCTGAGCGCGATCGGCGTGCCGTCTCCCTTGGGCTTTTCGGACAGCTCGAGATAGCCATAGCCCGTTTCGGGGCGGGTTGGGGTTATGCCGAAGGTGACCAGCCGCCCCTCCGCCACCGCCGAAAGGCCGCGCCGCACCGCAGTCCGAAAAGCGGCTTCGTCGGGAACGACATGATCAGCGGGGGCCACCAGAAGAATGGCGTTCGGGTTAGCCTCGACCGCGTACAAGGCTGCCGCGAGAATGGCCGGAGCCGTGTTCTTGCCCGAAGGCTCGATGAGGATTGAGGCCCCTTTCGCCCCGATCGCCTGCAGCTGTTCACTAACGATAAAGCGGAAGCTGTCGCCGGTAACCACGATGGGGTAGGTAAAACCAGGGCTCGAAACCCGCCTTGCCGACCCTTGAAACAAGGTCTCAGCCCCCACAAGCGGTACAAACTGCTTGGGATAGCTCCTCCGAGACAAGGGCCAAAGGCGATTGCCTGAGCCCCCGCAGAGCAAGACCGGTGTTATGACAAGATCACTGTTATGCATTGGCGCCATAATAGCCGTCATAACGGCCTGCTAGTCCATCCATCCCGGCGGAATTGAGAATTGTCACGATGCGGCCCGCCTGTGTCATTGTGCCTTCCAATTGCTCGTGGGCCACCCGCAGATCTGTTTGGCTTGTCGCGTTGGTTTGGATTGACAAGACCGCCAGATCGACATGGGGCGCGATATAGCGCGGATCGACGATGGGCAGTAGGGGCGCAGTATCGATGACAATCACATCAAGCATCTTGCGCGCGTCGGCCAATAGCCGGGCGAATGTCTCCGACATAAGCGGTTGATCCGTGGGAATATCGCTTCGGCGGTTGCCCATGATGATGCCAAGCGGGCTCCGCGGATCGGCGTCGTAAAACTCGCCAGTGATTTCAAATTCGGCCGGAGACCGCAGATAGTCGAGCAGGCCGGCGCCCGGCTCGAGCCCAAGCAGGAGATGCTGGCTCGGCTTTCTCAGATCCGCATCGATCAGAAGCGTGCGCTTGCCGGCCAGCGCATATGTCCGGGCTAGCGCAAGAGCGTTGGTCGACTTGCCCTCTGCCGCGATGGCCGAGGTGATCATGACGATCCGTCCCTCTCCAGGGACCGGTGGCAACATCCCGTCGATCGCGGCCCGCAACAGACGGAAAGATTCCGCATACTGCGACATCGGCGCCGTGACGATCCGGTCCGCAATGCTGAACGCGCCCGGTTCCTCGGCGACTTTGGGGATCGTCGCGGCGACCGGAGCAGGAACGAGATTGGCAAGCTGGCTGGCAGAGGCCACGCCCCCGACATAGAACTCGTTGAGGAAGGCGAGCCCTACCCCAAGCCCAAGTGCCGCGACGAGCGCCAAAGCCAGCGTCATTTTCCGATCCGGATAGCTCGGGCTGGGCGGCGGCAAGGCCTCAGATACGAGGCGGCTGTCGGCCACCTGCAAAAGGGCCTGCGCTTCGGCATCGCGGATCCGCCGCAGAAGCGTGTCGTAATAGTCCTGCGCCAAGGACGCTTCGCGCTGAAGCCCATAAAGATCGGACAAGGTTTCGGCACTGAGCGGCCCGGAGAGAAGCTCGCGCCGCAACGCCTCGCGCGCGGCATCGGCATCGTCTTCAAGGGCTGAAATCTCTTGTGCAACACCCGACAGCGCCTGGCGTCCGCCCGTTTCGATTTCGGCGTCCAACGCGGCAAGGCGCGATTTCAGATCAACCGCCGAGGCGCTTTGTGGCTCCGTCAGGCCAAGCTGACGTTCCAACTCTCTCTTTTGGGCCTCTAATGAGGCAAGGGCTTCGTCGCCCAACGCCGAGGAAAGCGCAGGCCAGTCCGCCCGCTCCAGCGCCAAGGCCGCTTGCGATTGGACCAAGATAGACCGTTCCAACGCCGCCTGTGAGGCCTCCAATTCGCGCCGTATCCGGCCAAACTCGACCGAGGCGCTTTCGTCTTCAAGGCGCGCCAGATTCCTTTCGATATATGCCGCGACCGCCGCCTCATTTTCGGCAAGCGCCGTTTGCGCCGAGGCCAGCTGGCCCTTCATCAAGTCCCGCGCCGCAAGGGCCGCCCCGACCTTGCCGGCGAGCTGTAGGTCGATGTAGGTCCGTGCCAACGCGTTGGCGAGCATCGCCGCCCTTTCGGGATTTGCCGAGGTCACCGCCACCCCGACCACGAAGGTCAACCCTCGTCTGCGGATCTTGGTGGCCCCTTTGAAACGGGAAAGGGTCGTCTGGAACAAGGCGTTGGGATCGGGTGCCGGCCCATATCCTAGCCCGATCACGCGCTTCAATCGGCTCACAAGCCCCAGTCTCGCCCCGAACTCTGGATCGCTCGACAGCCCGGTCTCGGCGATCGTGGCAACCGCCACGGCATCGGAGCGCAGTATCTCGACCTCGCTTTCAAACCGCGCGTTCTCGGAGGTGCCGTTAAGGCTCCGGCTGTCTTCGGGGTTGAGAAGGTTCTTCTGCGCGGGATCGACAAAGACCAGTGCTTCGGCGGTATAGAGCGGGGCCGCCAGTGTCAGATAAAGGGCGGCCAGCCCCATCACCAGAAATCCCACCAGAAGAACGAGGCGGCCCTGACGGCGCAGCACAAGGGCCGCGTCACGCAAGGTCAGGGTATCAGAAGACATCGGTGTCATCGGCCCTCCAGTGGTTTGCCAGACGTTTGCGCGGAAAGCCCAAGCGCCAGAACCGTGACGAAAAAATAGAGATTGCCGGCGATTTCGAGGCTGAAATCCCCCAGCGCATGAACCGCCTCGGTCGCGAGAATTCCAAGCGCCGCGATCCCAAAGGCCTTGTCGCCCCTTGCCGACCGAATGCCCCGCAATAGCCGGACCGCGCACCACAGAAGCGCAGCTATTGGGGCGCTTCCCGCGACGAGGCCCATTTCGGCCCAAAGTGTAAGAAAGCTGTTGTGCGCCTGATCCCAGACGAGCCCCGAGGATACGGGCGGCCGATGCGCCTGTTCAAACGCCAGCGGAAAGCTGTCAAGCCCCCAGCCCATGAGCGGGCGCGCCCGGATCAACTCGGTCACCTGCAAAAACAACTCGGCCCGCGTTTGCGAAGCCGGCCCGAGCAGGAGCGCTCGCTCGGTCAGCCCTGCCCCGCCAAGGAAGACCGCAACCAGAGCACCGCCGGAAACGGCTAGGACAGTCCAGCCGGATCCAAAACCGCGCAATGCCACAACGACAAGGCCGCCGCAGACCGCAGAAAAGGCGCCAAGCCTTGAGCCGCTGGAAAGCAGAGCGACGGCAAGAACAAGAAGCGTCAGCCCGAGCAGAAGACGCTCGGCCAGCCAAACTCCTTTGCCGCCCTCGGCAAGGCCGCGCCTCGGATTGCCGAACACGAGCGCGACGCCAAGTATGAGCCCCATGCCGACGAAGGCGGCGAAACTGTTGTGATTGGCAAAGCCGCCTCGAGCCCCGTCCGGCCCGCCTTTTGCCAGCGCAAATATCGCATGACCCACCGCGACCGCGAAGAGCGCCCAGCCAAATCGCGTGGCGCGTCGCCGGCTCGCCGCGATAGACGCCGCCAGAACAAACACGAAGATGACTGAGGCCAGCCGGACAAGGCCAAGCGCGGTCGCGTCTGCGCTGATGCTGATCGTCAAAGATCCGCCGCCAAGGCCAAGCGGCAACATTTGCACGACCGCATAAGCCGGCAGGACAAGGGCAAGCCAGAGTGGCGCGCCAAACCTTGCTAGGGTTGAGGGCCGTGACGGATCCCTCAAAGCTATGAGGGTCTGACACGCGGCCAAAGTGCCCCCGACAAGAATCGCAACAGCGCCCCAAACCAGAGGCAGATGACCGCCCGAAAGAAAGGGAGCAATAAAGAGGACGATCAAAAGAAGGCACGCGGCAAGATCAAACGCCAGCGAGACCACCGGATCGCCAGTCAACGGTCCGGGCGAAGCCAACTCCGTATCTTCCCCCTTGAGCCGTCCGAGCGAGGGCAACCGTGCCTCTGCCAAACCCGGTTGGCGACGGCGGCGCAGCCTCTCGAGCTCGTCAAAGTCCATCGTCGCCCCCGGATCTCAGTGCCTCAGCCGCAGCAAGGAAGCGGCGTTGATCGGCGGCGGGAAGGGTGGCGATTTTGGAGGCAAAGACTTTTCGGAAACCTTCTAGATCGACATAGGCTATGGCGACCTGATCCACCTGCCCCAGCCCAACCAGAAGTGCGGCGTCATCCGCCATTCCCTCATACACAAGCGTTCCGCTTGCCGTGGCGGGCCGGGCAAGGCCCAAAGCAAAGCGATGTGCGGCAAGCCATCCCTCGAATGGCGCAGAGGCCCAAGACCTGTCGAGAAACTGGGCGCCATGGGTCTGAGAGGCCACTGCAAGGGCGGCCGCGTTTGCGGGCGCGTCCGCAAGGATGCCGGCGGCTCGCTCTTGGCAGGCAAATACCAGTGCCGCGACAGCTGAGGGAGGAAAGACAAGGGCCGCGGGATCCGAAGCAGAGCGGAGGCAGACGTCCATCTGGGCCCGGCGGAAACGGTGCGACCGTGCTGGCAATAGTATGATTGCGCCGCCTGAGGCCTCAGCCAAAATCTGCGCCAAAGGCCGATCGATCTGAGCCGATGCCCGCGCCTCGGCCAGTCCGATTACCAGAGCGTAGACGCCGATCATCAAAAGAATGGGAACAGAGACAAGGCGGGCGATCAAGGCAGCTGGCCTTTGGTGTTTCAATTGTTGATAACAACCCTAGGATGTATTACCTTGAGTTGTCACGCTAAAAAATTGAACCCATGCCCCGCTTCTTCGCCGCCCTGACCATCCTAACCGCCGGCCTCTCGGCCCAGCCTGCAGCGGCTGCGCCTGACCCATTGATCTATGACAATCTGGTCACGCGCTGCGCCAACGCGCGCCTTTCGGAATGTGCAGCGGCGTTTGAGAAATCCCTCAATGATCTGGGCTCTTCAGGCCTTGGCCCGGCTGATCTGGACGCAACTCTCGGCCTCATCGCCGCGGCAGCCTTGCACACGGCGCAGACCAAACCCCAGACCGCCCGCCGCATGGCTGACATCCTGCGCGAGGCCGCAAAGGCCGCAGGCGACCCGGTTCAGGCGCGCAATCTTCTGATCGTCGCCGACCTTGTCCAGAACGGGCGGGCAAAAGAGGTCTTGAGCCGGATATTCCCGGCTAGCCCCTCCTAGGCGCCCTCGCCCATCGCCGGATAGTCGGTATAGCCCTTGGCTCCCGGCGAATAGAAGGTCGGACGATCATAGGGCGTCAGATCCGCACCGATCCGCAGCCGCTCGGGCAAATCGGGGTTTGAGATGAAATAGCGCCCAAAGGCGACCGCATCGGCATGGCCCTCGGCCACGATCGCCTCGGCCGTGTCGCCCTTGAAATTTCCGGCTGTGATGAGAACGCCGTTCCAAATCGGCCGGAACAGCACCGCCGCCGAGGGCAGGCCCTGATGATCGACATCTTTCTGCCCGGCCCCGGAAGCGCGCGGCTCAAGGAGGTGCAGATAGGCAAGGCCGATCTTGTTCAACTCGGCCACGAGATGCGAATAGAGCGGCATCGGATCGTCTTCGCCGCTATCGTTGGCAATGCCAAAGGGAGAGAGACGGATGCCCACCTTGTCCGCGCCCAGCGCCTTGGCCAAGGCTTCGGCGATCTCGATCACCACGCGGCAGCGGTTCTCGATCGAGCCGCCGTAGCGGTCGGTTCGCTGGTTGGTGCGGGATTGCAGGAATTGCTCAAGAAGATAGCCGTTGGCAGCATGAATCTCGACGCCGTCAAACCCCGCCGAAACGGCATTTTTGCCTGCGGCCACATAGCTTTCGATCAGCCCGCCGATCTCTTCGGTCGTGAAGGCGCGCGGCGTTTCCGCCGGGGCGCGGGTCCGGTCGGGAAGTGTGACCTCAAGCTGCGGCGCGATGGCCGAGGGCGCCCAAGGCGCTCCGCCGTCGGGCTGATAGGCGGAATGCGAAATGCGGCCCATGTGCCAAAGCTGCATGAAAGTGACCCCGCCCTTGGCGTGGATCGCCTGCGTGACCCGCTGCCAACCTTTGACTTGCCCGGGCGTATATATGCCGGGCGTGTCGGGCCCACCCCGCGCCGCTTCGGAGATTTGCGTGGCCTCGGAGATGATCAGCCCACCCTTGCTCGCCCGCTGGCCGTAGTATTCGACCATCAGATCAGTCGGCGCATATTCGGGCGCCACCGCCCGCATCCGTGTCAGCGGCGCCATGACGATGCGATGGGAAAGGCTGTGGGTACCGATAGTCAGGGGAGAGAAGAGCTTGGGCATTGGGGCGTCCGATATTGAGATTACTTTGCCTCAACATAGGAACGGCAAGGCGCAGGGAAAACAAGCGGCGGCCAAGGGGCGTCGGAAGGTCGCGGGCTAGCCGGGCGAAATGGTGCTCCCTTCAAATCCGCTTCGCGGGCGCAGCGCGCAGCAGCAGTCGGCCGTAGATCGCGGCAAAGCCCCCAAATGCCGCGATCCAGGCGAGGCCCGACAGGTCTAGTAGAAACGGGGTCTGCGTCGGCCATAAATTTGCGACAGCCCGGGTCAGGACCGCCGCGAGAAGTGTCGAATAGATCGCGACTGTCCCGACACCTGCGCTAAGGGCCTGTCCGGTGTGGCCAAGCGTCGCCCGCGTCATTACCGCAAGCGTCATCATCCCGACGGCTCCGCCCATCCACAGGTGTTGCGCCCCTGCCGTCCCGACGGCGCTTGGCATGAGGATTTCCCTCCCAACCGCCAGCGCCCCCAAGGGCAAAAAGGCGTAGCCCACATGAAGCACAGCCACCAGTGGTTCGGCCAGTGTCCGGTGGCCTGCCCATCTAGCGAG